>JAFSWU010000128.1 GCA_017444365.1 Prevotella sp. | reverse complement strand
TTAGTTTTCGAGGGGTATCAATTTTTGCTCCTTCTTTTATAACTTACTGATTATTAAATAGTTACATAATAATATAAAGGAATTTTGAAACAAAACAGAACCTCAAAAACCTAACTGAAACTGAAACAACTGAAACACCGGTCTTGGTTTGAGGTAACCTATCAGGGATATACAGAAAAAGAGAGCCCCATGGGAGAACTGATGCGTCACCCTGCTCGCGCGTGCAGACATCTCTGCATAAAACCAGGCAAAAATTCCCGTAGAAGAGCGCGCCGGGGATTGTCGCAGACATAAGCAATTATCGTCTTGCGATGACGCTCATCCAGCGGGTCAGTTGCTTTTCTTGCTCGTCTCGCGCTTGATGACGCTGTATGCATCATAGAGTCCGAGTTCGCCGGCCTTGCTTAGGTCGGCGATGGCCTGTTCCTTGAGATTGGCAAACAAGCGGGCCAATCCGCGGTTGTAATAGGCTTCGGCCAGCATGGGCTCAATTTTGAGAGCCCGGGTGTAGTCATCGATGGCCTCGGCATACTGTTTCTGGGCAGCATGAATGTTTCCCCTGTCATAGAAGAGGAATGGGTTGTCGGGGCTGAGCAGCATCGCTTGGTTGATGTCGCTGAGCGAGCGGGCTGTCTTCAGCTGTACATCCACCCCACCCGATGCCTGGAATGCGTTCATGCGCATCTGCGACGAGGCACGGAGCCAGTAGGCCAGCACCTGTGTGCTGTCGATGCGAAGACAAGTGGTCAGGTCGTTCACAGACTCTTCGAAGTTCTGCACAGACGAATAGGCCAGGCTGCGCTGGATGAGCAGGGCGACGATGGACGGCGTGGAGGATTCCCTCTCGATGCGTGCGTTCAGCGTCTCGATGAGCGAGAAGAAGGATTCCGTCTGCTCAGCACTCAACAGGGAGGAATGGCAGGAGATGAAGAGCGGCAGCAATGGGTGGTGGCGCGTGTTGAAGGTTTCGACATCATGGTCGAAGGGTTTATATACCTTCACGCCGTTGCCGTTGTCGAGGTAGGAAAGGGTGTACATGGGCATGAACGCCAGTTCAACCTGCCGGTTCTGCACTTTCCCGCGGTAGTCGCTCTTGTACTCGTGCTCCACCTCGTTCTCGTCTTCCACCACAATCTGGTTGTACTTCTCTGGGTCAATCTCGCTGCGCTTGCGCATCTCGTTCTGCTTGGACTTGCTCCAGCGGTTCTGCACGCCCTGATGCTTGTCCATCTGCGCCTTGAAGATGCGGAATTCATCCTGCTCAGCCTTGGCCGTCATTCCCAACTGGCGATAGCAGCGGGCGCGATAGGACAATCCCGTCCAGAAGTTCGGAAACTGGCTGATCACCTTCGAATAGTCGTTGATGGCCTCACGGATGTTTCCCGTCTTCTCGTGCAGAACACCTCGGTTGAAGATGGCCATGACGTTCTCGGGCTCCATCTGTATGACGTAGTCGAAATCGTTGATGGCGCGGTTGTCGTCGCCTAACTGCATGCGCAGGAGGCCGCGGTTGTAGTGACCGAGAAAGTTGTTAGGGTCGAGGTCGAGGGCTGTGTCATAATCGGCCATTGCTCCCCGCAGGTTGTTGTAGTTCAGGCGAGCCAAGGCGCGGTTGATGTAATTGTTGACGGTAGATGGCTTCAGGTGAATGGCTTTGCTGAGCAGGCTGTCGGCCATGCGCCACTCCTGTCGCGAAAGGCTTATGTAAGCGCGTGTTGTCCAGGTGTTGCCCTCGTAGGGGTCGATGGCAAGACTTTTGTCGAGCCATGTAGCCGCCGCTACGGTGTCTTTCTGATGCAGGAAGAGCTCGGCCTTGAGCGAATAGGCGTTGGCAAACTTCGACCAACGCTGGATGAGGGTGTCGGCATCGAGCTGTGCCTGCTCATAGTCCTTGACGTTCAATCGGCAAATGGCACGGTTGAACCAATAGTTGCGCTCCTGCGGATTGAGCCGGATGGCGCAGTTGTAGTCGGCGATGGCCTGATCGTATTTTTCCTGTCTGATACGCGTTATCGCACGCAGGTCGAAGAGCACATCTACATAGGGATTCAGCCTAAGGGCCTCGCTCACGTCGCTCTCGGCACCAACATAGTCGTCGAGATAGAACTTGGCAACAGCACGATACTGCCAAGGCTGATAGAGATAGGGCTTGGCAGAGATGACACGATTGAAATACTGAATGGAAAGGACATAGTCTTCGTAATGCAACGCCACCTGACCGCTAATCATCATGTGGTCCACATTATACTGCGCCCTTGCAAACAACGTGCCCGCAAGGGCGAGAAGACATATAATCTTTCTGAGCATCCAGTTTTATTTGCGCACGAACTTGGTGCGATACGAACAACGGAAACGGCCTTGCAACAGGGCTTTCAGCTTGCTGCGAATCAGCTGCTTGCGCAAGGGCGAGATACGATCGATAAACATCTTCGCATCGAGATGGTCGAACTCATGCTGCATCACACGGGCCAGATAGCCCTCTATCCACTCGTCATGCTCATGGAAGTGCTCGTCCATATACCGCACATGAATGCGCGTGGGGCGGGTCACCTTTTCATGAATACCCGGCAAGGAAAGACAGCCTTCCTCCAGCGATTCTGTGGGCGAGGCCTCATCATACTCAATGATGTGGGCATTGATGTAAACCTTACGGAAGTCCTTGTATTCGGGGAAGTCCTCGCTCAGCACATCCAGGTCGATAATCACCAGGCGGATATTCCTGCCAATCTGAGGAGCGGCAAGTCCGATACCTTCGGAGTCGGCCAACGTTTCCCACATGTCGGCAATCAGCTGGCTGAGCTGCGGATAGTCGGGGGTGATGTCGTCAGACTCCTGGCGCAATACCGGCTGGCCATAAATATAAATAGGTAGTATCATCGGTGTTTTCTGTTTTTACGTTTACAATTCTTGTAGATTAAATCTTGCGCGAGCGCATGTAGTCCTGCAAGATGATGGTGGCACTGATCTCATCGACCAAGGCCTTGTCCTGACGTGCCTTCTTACGCAACCCGGCATCAATCATCGCACGGTGGGCAAGGACGGAGGTGAACCGCTCATCGTAGAACTCGATGGGAATCTGGGGCATCTCCTTTCTCCATCTGCCCACAAACGTCTTCACACGTGCCAGGTTCTCGCTGGGCTGTCCGTTAGGCTGGCGCGGCTCGCCAATGACGATGCGCTCCACCTGCTCACGGGCTACATAGTCGCGCAAAAAGACGAATAGCTCTGACGTAGAAACAGTCGCCAATCCGCCAGCAATCAACTGCAGCGGATCGGTGACTGCCAATCCTGTTCGTTTTTTTCCGTAATCTATCGCAAGTATTCTCACGAGGCGCTTTATTTATTGTAAAGCAGCCAAGCATCGGGATACTTTGAACGGAACTGGTCGCGCGACTGCACGGCATCCACCTTGGAATCGAAGGTTGAAGCAACCACACGATACATATTGCGCTCCGTATTCTTGACAATCTGAGCATTGTAGCCGGCAGCTTTCAGCTGAGCCTGCAAACCTTCGGCATTGGGCAGAACGCCAAAAGCACCCACAACAACGCTATAGGCCTTCAGACCGATACCATTGACCAAAGTCACATTTTCCTGCCTTACAGGAACATTATCGACGTTATCCACTATGGTTGTCTGTGTGACCGGCTGCTGCACAATGGGAGTAACAACGGGAGTCTCTTCAACTGCCTCTGTCTGCTGAATGGCCTCCTGAGCCTTAGCCTTCTCGTAAGCCTTCTTGTAAGCACTCTCACTTCCTTTACCACAACTTGCAAAAGTCAATGCGACGCAAAGACCAGCACACAATACGATTGATTTTTTCATACTTATTTAAATGTTAGAAATAAACTATTTGACATATTTGGTGCGAAATTACAAAATATCCTTTTATTACAATGTTTCTCGGCGCATAAAGTTTGTTAAAACAATCAAATCTTTTCGTTTTTAACAAAATATTTCATCTTTTTCATTGCAGTTTCAAGAA
Organism: Prevotella sp.; assembly: GCA_017444365.1. Taxonomy (GTDB): domain Bacteria; phylum Bacteroidota; class Bacteroidia; order Bacteroidales; family Bacteroidaceae; genus Prevotella. The sequence goes on along the minus strand of JAFSWU010000128.1, from coordinate 22,678 downwards.
GAATGATTAACTTTGTGCATCTTGAAACGAATTCTTATTCATTACTAAAAATAAAACTATTATGAAAACATTAGGTTACATTGGCGCATTCCTCGGCGGAGCCATCGCCGGCGCAGCTCTCGGTGTGCTCATTGCCCCGGAGAAAGGAACTGAAACCCGTACACGTATTGCTGGCGCAGTAAACGACTTCTGCCAGAAACATAACATTAAGCTCAGCCGCAAGGATGTTGACGATCTGGTTGACGACATCAAGGAGGCTGCTGACGTTGCAGAATAAACAACTTGCATGTTTTCTACCGATCAAAACATTGAGACGATAGGGCAACTCGTTGAGGGGCTCAAACGGTATATCGGCCTGCAAAAGGAGAAGCTGGTACTGGATATCGTGGAGAAAGTGGTGAGGCTCATCACCGTGATTACATTGACATTCGTGCTTTCGCTTCTGCTTTTGCTGGCCCTCATCTACATATCGTTTGCCGCTGCCTACGCATTGAGTGATGCCATAGGTCTGGTGGGAGCTTTTGCTGTGGTGGCAGGCTTCTACCTCATGGTTTTCGTGCTGCTCATCTTGTTCCGCAAGCAATGGATTGAGCGCCCTGTTGTCAAGTTTCTTGCCAGCCTGCTCTTCGAATAAGCATTCGAACAAACATGCCCACCTGTTATGAATCAAGCAAATTCAAGTAAGCCCATCACCTCACTTGAGGAGCTGCAAGCCAGGAAAGACCTGCTCCAAGAGGATATTCTAAAAGAAGAACAACAAATCAAGGATTTGTGGAACGACTTGTTTCACAAACCTGCCATGCTGACATCCGCTTCTCCTTCGAAGCGGCTGGCAAGTATGCTATCCACAGGAGCAGGCATCATCGACGGTGCCATACTTGGCTGGAAACTGTACAAGAAATTCAAAAAAAGGTAAGAGGTAATAGGTATGATTACTTAATCTCTATTTCCATTCCATCGTATGCAAACTGGAAACCATCGGGCAACCGACGGTTGGCATCGTCGTGGAAACCGATTTGATGCGTCAGATGGGTGAAGAAAGTCTGCTTCGCCCCTACCCTGCGCGAAAACGCTATTGCCTCGTCAACAAGCATGTGGGCCATGTGGTCGCCCTCAAAGCGCAAGGCATTCACCACCAGCATCTCCACACCTTCTAAATACGGCAACTCCCCAGCGTCTATCGTCTTCATATCAGTAATGTAAGCCAGCTTGCCGAAACGATAGCCCAATATCGGAAGCTTGTAATGCATCACCTCAACGGGGGTCACATCTATGTCACCCACGCGGAACGTATGATGCGGCTGAATGGTATGAAGATTCAGCAACGGCACCCCAGGATAAAGCTTCGAGGCAAAACAATAGGGCATTGTCTGCCGCAGTCCCTGAGCCGTATGTTCATTGGCATAGATGTCGAGACTGCCAAACGAACAGAAGCCACGCAAATCATCGATGCCGCCCACGTGGTCGTAGTGGATATGGGTGAGCAACACCGCGTCAGGCTTCTTAAACTCCAACGGCATCAACTGCATGCGGATGTCCGGACCCGCATCAATCAAAATTCGGGTCGAACCGGTTTCCAGCAGCGCGGCACTACGCCATCGCTTGTCGTGCGGGTCTTTGCTCTTGCACACCTCGCATGAGCATCCCAGCATGGGCACACCGCCCGAGGTTCCTGTTCCTAAGAATGTAAAGCGCATATTTATTAATGTGGAATGTGTATTCAAACGATGTTTACTTCGGGATGAATGTCGATACCGAACTTCTCCCTCACATCCCGCCGGATTGTCTCACAAAGCGTCACCACCTCCTGCCCAGTGGCTCCACCACGATTCACCAACACCAACGCCTGACGGTCGTGAACGCCGGCACGCCCCAAAGAACGTCCCTTCCATCCACACTGTTCAATCATCCAGCCTGCTGGTATCTTCTCGTGTTCGGCATCCACCATATAGTGTGGCATACCGGGGTACAATGCAGCCAGCTGTTCATACTTCGCCCTGTCAACAACAGGGTTCATGAAGAAACTGCCTCCATTGCCCTGCACCTTGGGGTCGGGCAACTTGGCATTCCGAATATCAATAATAGTCTGCCGGAGCTGGACGGCCGACGGTGTGTCAATACCCTGCTCTGCCAAAGCAGCCCGGATATTGCCATAGTCTAAACGAGGTTCGAAAGTCGTGGACAGCCGATAGGTGACGTGCGTAATCAGATAGCGATTCTTCCATTCACCCTTGAAGCGGCTCTGACGATAACCATAGCCACACTCCTCACGACGGATAGTCACCGCCTCGCCTGTTGCAATCTCTACCGCCTCGATGCTTACTATCAAGTCGCCCACTTCTGCTCCATAGGCACCGATGTTCTGCACGGCACTTGCGCCCACTTCTCCAGGGATGAGCGAGAGATTCTCCATTCCGTAGAAGCCGTTATTCACGGCAAATGCTACCACATCGTCCCACGTCTCACCGCTACCGCAACGCAGCAGAGCCTCCTCTTTCGCGCTTTCTTCCTGAAGGGGCGAAAGAGAAACAATACCCTTCACACCCGAGCGCACGACAATGCCCTCGAAGTCGCAGGTCAGCAAAAGATTGCTGCCACCACCGATAATCAGCAGGGGGTGTTTCGATGTACGCAACAACGAGGCAACCTGTCGGGCCTCCTCTACCGTCTCGTATTCCAGATAGCGACTACACGTTGCCGCAATGCCGAATGTATTGTGTCGTAATAAGTCGTAATGGTTATAGTCTTTCACGTCATTAATTGTTAAATTCAACCAACTGCCATTTACCGGCCTTCTTCCTAAAAAGCATCTGCGACTCCATACCGTTGGCAATACCACGAGTGAGGAATATCTTCTGGTTACTCCCCGCAAGCTGATCGCCATAGACAATGTTATAGATGATGCCGTCGGGAATCAGGTCGGGTTTGAACATCGGCCATTGGTCGGGAACAATCTCGCCCGTCTGCATCTCAAAATCATCATCGGGACTGGGCGAGGAGAATGTCACACGCTCATCAAGGCTCTGTATCTGAAAAGCACTGTCGCTGACAAAACGGCTATAGAAATTCAGGAAAGATGCATTTGCGTTCTGTTCTACAGATTCCTTCTTCACCTCGGTCAGCATCCAGATGCCCTTCTGCTTCCTGTCGAAGAAGAAACGCTCCACACGCCCTTCGTCAAGATCAATGCGCTCCAGCACAACATGACTGACAGTAGGCTCCTTGGCCTCTTCAGCCTGACGCTGGTTGTCGAAAATCTGCGTATAGTATCCCTGACGCATAAAGAAATTGTCAATCTTCCATTGCCCGCGCTTCAGAGCCTTTCGGTTTTCTCCATCAACAACCGTTAACGGAAACTTCACCCGCTCCAACTGCAGCTTACGATTGGCAGCAAAATTAAAGAAGAAGTCATCGAAGTATTCCTCGGCTGCCTCGGGCATGGGCGTTTCCGAAATCAGTTTCTCTTCTTTTTCTTCCGTCGCCGTTGAGTCCGTTGCAGTAGAGTCGCTCTCTTCCACCTCATTATCTGGAGACTTGCGTTCCGAGCAGTTCGTCAGGGCCCCTACTCCTATCAAAAGCATAGTTGTCATCAACAACCACACAGCAATCCGTTTCATTTCTAAACTTTCTACGAATCTATACTTTCTACGAAATATCGCACAAATGTACAACATTATTTTGAACTGACAAAATTAAACGCATTTTATATCGGTACACGACAAGAAAAACGGTGCTTTGATTGGGATATTAAGAAAAACTTTTGTAACTTTGCAGGCCAAAGAGAAATATTAAACAACAAGATATGCTTTTAGAAAAGATTGAGGCAATGCTGAAGGAGGTCAGCACCATCACGGCAAACAATGCCGAGGAGATTGAACAGCTCAGATTGAAATACCTGAGCAAGAAGGGTGAGATTAACGCCTTGATGCAGGACTTCCGCAACGTAGCTGCCGATGAGAAGAAAACCGTCGGCATGAAAATTAACGAACTGAAACAGCTTGCAACGGCTCGCATCAACGAGCTCAGGGAGCAATGCGAAACAGCAGAGGACGTGGCTGACAATATAGACCTTACTCGCACACCCTACCCCATCCGACTGGGAACACGCCATCCGCTGACCATCGTGAAGAATGAAATAATCGACATCTTCCAGCGCATGGGCTTCACACTGGCCGAGGGACCGGAGATTGATGACGACCTGCACGTGTTCACCAAGCTGAACTTCGCTGCCGATCATCCTGCACGCGACATGCAGGACACCTTCTTCATCGAGACCAACCCCGACGAGGTGGCTAAGAACGTCATACTCCGTTCGCATACATCCAATGACCAGGCACATTATATGGAGACACACCAGCCACCCATCCGCGTCATCTGCCCGGGACGTGTCTTCCGCAACGAGGCTATCTCTGCACGCGCCCATTGCTTCTTCCATCAGGTAGAGGGATTGTACATCGACAAAAACGTGAGTTTCACCGACCTGAAACAGGTGCTCTTGAGCTTTGCACGAGAGATGTTCGGAGCCGACACGAAAATCCGTCTTCGTCCCAGCTACTTCCCCTTCACAGAACCAAGCGCAGAGATGGACATCTCGTGCCACATCTGCGGCGGAAAAGGCTGCGGATTCTGTAAGCACACAGGATGGGTAGAAATTCTCGGATGCGGAATGGTTGACCCCAACGTGCTGGAGGCTTGCGGCATCGATAGCAAGATCTACTCCGGCTACGCATTCGGAATGGGTGTAGAGCGTATCACCAACCTGAAATATCGCGTTGCCGACTTGCGCATGTTCTCCGAAAACGACACCCGTTTCCTCCACGAGTTCGAGGCAGCGTACTAAGAATAGGTAAGAGATAAGAGGTTATAGGTAAGAGGTATGATTTCCCTTGCAAATGGAGGGCTATCATACCTCTTACCTTTTATTTATTACCTATGACCTAATAAAGGAATGCCATGCTGTTTGGACTGATGACCGACAGGGCGATTTTCTTCTGAAAGGTACCGCTGGCACTAAAGCGGTAGAGCGTTGTGCCTGTCTTGAAGTCAGTGACTCCCAAGTAGAAGTCGCCTGTATAGGGATTCTGCTCCACCATATAGACAGTCGAGGTGTACACTTCTGCAGGACAGTTCGTAAGCTCCCACTTATTCACCTCACCCGTTCTCGTGTCATAGAAAGAGAGCGTAGTCTCATAGCTCACCCAATCAGGCGAGATACTGTTCACGAAATACAACTTGTCACCAACGGGCAGCATCTTCGTGGCATCGGCAATCTTCTTGGTCTCACGCGTCTCGGGATTGAAGATTCCCACCGAAGGCATCTGGTCGTAGGAATAATCGGGGTTGTAGGTGCCGCCGCTCTGCACATAGAGGTGTCCGTTAGCTGTTTTCAGATTGGTCGGATTGGGAAGTGTCTCGATAGATTCTGACTTTGCGAACGAAGACTTATCGACCTTGCAGATAGTCTTTCCGTATCCCCATCCTGAGCAGACACAATAGAGGTCGTTGCCCAACACGACAATCTCCTCCGGATTGCCATCAACAGCCACACTATCTTCGAAAGCAAGCGTCTGGGCGTTGAAGCGAGCCACATACCCGCCGTAGCAGGTAACGTAAAGCTTACCGTTATCAGCAATAGCAAAACGGGGCTCTCCCAGCTTGTCATTATCAAACCCGCTGTAGGATGCCTTCAGCACTCCCGATCCATTCAACCGATAGAGCATCTTCGAAGCGTTCATAACTACATAGATGTCACCATTGTAAACAAGCATGTCATTACCTGTGTCGCCCAGTTTGATGCCATTCTGATCTACAAACACATCCGTTACACGCGCGGTATCGGCAACGGGATCGATAAACGCCAGGTGGGAGTTGTTCATCCCCCAGTTGCCTTCCGCCAACAGGAAAGCACGCTGCTACGGAAGCTCAATCAACGACCCCTCTTTCCAGGTGGTGTCCGTGCTGTCATCACTACTACAGGCTGTGAAGCCCACACATACCATCAGCGCGCAGAGCGCCGTTAGAAACAAATTTTTCATTTTCATCATTTTTTATTATATAAAAGATTCACAATTTCGTCAGTACCACATGAAGCTGCCACATTCTTCCAGGCATCGGATAGTATTGTACCACCTCATACTGTTTGTCGAACAGATTCAACACACTCAACGACACTTTCGCAAGCACAGAGGACAGACGCAGGTCGCGAGACAACGTCAGCGAATGCTCCTGATAAGGTCTCAGCCGATATTCGTCCGTACATTGGGGCATACTGAACCGCTCGCCACAGGCAAACACAGAATAGCCGACCGAAAGCCAGGGAGACTGCAGCGTGAGAAGCGCACTCCCATAGTGGCTCGGCGTATAGGGCAACTGCTTGCTGTAGGAGACGCTACGGCTGTCGGTCTTATCAACGGCATTCTGCCACGAAGAGGTGGCATGAAGCCGAAGGTGGATATTCTTGCCCAGCTGTGTCGAGAGAGACATCGTAAGGTCAAGCCCCTTGATGTCAACATGCCCGAAGTTCGTCGTCTTCCACAGGTATGTTGTCGGAAACGCCACAATCTTGTCTTCCACCCGGTTGATATATCCATCTGCCGTGAGACGCAACTCGCACCCCGCTAATCGACATTCATACCCCACGCCCAAATTCCACTCTCGTGCCTGCTCTGGTCTTAGAGAATGGTTGCCCATCCGCTGATAATAGAGATCAGTAAATGTTGGCAGACGAAACGTCTTCTTCATCATTCCGCGCAAGAACAACTGAGCTCGGGGCAGCAGGCGGAGAGAAAAAGACACTGAGGGATTCAGTCTTTTCGCATACGTTGGGGCAGAAACTTGAGGGGCACCGTTGCGAAGGTGCTCGTCGGTAACAGTAGCAACGGCATTCGCCTTCAGAGTCAGCCAATACGAACTCCATTGTGCCGACAACGCCGTGAGCGATGTAAGCCTCCGAGGATTCAGCATATAGCCGATGTTAGTACTCAGTGTGTTCACCGACAGATCCTCTGCCAACGCCAAAGCAAACGACTGCAGCGGCGTATCTCTGTCCGCAAAGGGTATCCACGCTACGGAAGATGTGAGATAATACTCGTTCTGCCTGTTGATGTCAACCTGTCTGCCCTCGGGATACTTCACGTCCACATCGATATACCGATTCCATGTATGCGCAAACCTCGCCCCACTCCTCAGCTGCCATTGTCGGGAGAATCGCTTCGTATAATCGGCCTGCACAGCTGTCTGCTCATCCCACAGGCACTCCGTCGAAGAATTGTTGTAAAGCACCACACTTCCAGGAAGTCCGCGCTCAGAATAGTAGTACGAAATCTTCGTGCGCAGCAAGCTGCTATCACGAAACGTATACACCAGGTTCGCTTCCCCCTGCCAGCTCTCCACATCGGAGTTGCGGCGACGTTCCTTCGTCTGCCTCCTACTATTATATAAGGTATAGGGATAATTTCCGTCTGCCCGCTCATAAATGCCCTGTAGAGAAATGCTGGTTCTACGGGAGAGCCTCTCCGAGATTTTCAGTCGGGGGCGCAATCGCCCGAAAGAACCGGCTGTGAGTTCCGCCTCCCAGCCCGACGGCCAACGGCCTGTCTGCCAGTCATTTGTCTCGATTTCTATTACCCCGCCCGAGGCATAGTGGCGCGCGCTCTGCAACAGTCGCCTCCCGTCTCCGACGCTGAGGGTGACAGCAGCAACATTGTCGGTAGCAAAACGTCCGATGTCAATCTGTCCCGCCTGCATGTTGGTAAGCACGAAACCATCATAGCTCACCGCCGTGTGATGGACACCCAGATTGCGAATGTTCACCGAACGCAAGCCGCCTATGCCGCCATAGTCTCTCACACCAACACCAGCAAAATGCCTGATCGACTGCGCCACCTCGCTCATTCCCGCCAACTGGAAATCCATCTGCCTCATCGTTTGCAAGGGTATCGTACTCGCAACAGAAGACGGCACATCAGGAACGGTCACGTCAACGGGCATCAGAGCCTTCGACCTAACCACACTCGTATCCTTCTGTGCGCATACCCACACAGCCGAACAGACAGCCAGCAACAACAACACCTGTCGCATCATCTGTAAACAGTAAACAGTAAACAGTAAACCGTAATGAAAACTTGTTCATCCCCTTCCCTTACATCGAGGGCATAGGAACGCGCCATGCGCGACTCCAGGCAGGTCTTCTGACTTGCGGTCCGAGTACAAACGCCTTCCCATATGCTTCACTTTTCACGATAGCTCCATGAATCTCTTCCACATACAGTGGCCCGTTGTTTGTCTCAGAAGGACTGCTCACAGCTGCGGGACAGTTCGGGATTTCCACCCGATTCCCTTTTCATCACCCGTGAGGGCAAACCTAAAGCACTGCAAAGTTACGAAAAAACGAATAAAATGCAAAAGAAAGCTTGCATTTCTTTACTTTTGCATTTCCAAGTACAAGGAGTTTCCTTGAGTAAGGCGAAAACTTCGGTATGTGTTAACACACATCATTGTACAAAAGATTGCATGATATAATCAACAATCCAGGCTCCCACTTCCTTCGTACCATATTCGCTTCCGCCCTCAACCTGAATATCGGGGGTGCGGACGTTTTGATGAAGACTGGCATCTACAGCCCGACGGATGAGTGCCCCTTCGTCGCTCAAACCAAAGTGTTCCAACAGCATAGCTGCGGAGAGAATCTGAGCAATGGGGTTTGCCCTGTTCTGTCCGGCAGCCTGTGGCCACGATCCGTGAACGGGCTCAAAGAGTGGAGTATGCACACCCAGCGACGCTGAGGGCTGCAATCCCATAGAGCCGGTGATGCAGGAGGTTTCGTCAGTAAGAATGTCGCCAAATGTATTCTCGGTAACAATGACATCGAAGAATCGGGGCTCTGTTAGTACACGCATGGAAGCATTGTCGATGAACATGTAATCGGTGGTGACATCTGGATAGCGTGGTGCCATCTCCTGAGCGATCTGCCTCCATAGCCGGCTGCTGGCGAGAACGTTTGCCTTATCGACCACGGTGAGGTGTTTCTTGCGGTTCTGTGCATGCTCGAAGGCTACCTTCAGGATGCGCTCCACCTCATGACGATGGTAGATGTCGGTATCGTAGGCCATGTCGTTGTCCTGATACTTCTCGCCAAAGTACATGCCGCCCGTTAGCTCGCGTATCACGACGAAATCTGCACCGCGAAGCAGCTCTTCCTTCAGCGGGCTTTTGTGGAGCAGGCAGTCGAAGGTGGCAACAGGACGCACATTGGCAAAAAGCTCCAGCTTCTTCCTCATAGAAAGAAGTCCCTGCTCAGGACGAACCGCCGCTGTGGGATCGTTATCGAACCGAAGGTCGCCAACAGCAGCAAAAAGTACGGCATCGGCACGCATGCAAATCTCATGGGTTTTCTCTGGATACGGATCGCCGACAGCATCGATGGCATGAGCACCGCAAAGGGCTTCCTCGTACTTAAACTCATGGTTGAACTTCGTGGCTATGGCTTTCAGAACTGCCACGCCCTGCTCCATAATCTCCGGTCCGATACCGTCTCCTGGAAGGATTGCTATTTTCAGTTTCATGGTTTCTTGGGATTTGTTTCGTCTTCAAAGATATTGAGCATCTTAAACGTAGCCTTGATGGCAGCTTCCGTCTGGTCGGCATCAAGTCCTCGTGTTTTCACCAAGCGGTCTTCAAACTGCCAAGTGATAATCGTCTGTACAAGTGCGTCGGTACGACCGCCAGGCGGTATGGAAACGGCATAGTTGGCCAACATGGGAAAGGTGCGTCCGAGATACTTCTTGTAGATATAGCGCAAGGCTTTCACAAAGGCATCGTATTGACCGTCGCCCATCGCTCCTGCCTCATATTGCTTTCCGTCAATTTCAACCTTTATATTCGCTCCAGGCTTTAATCCATAAGAAGTTGAGACCAAGTAACTTATTAGCCTTACACGTTCCTCTGAGATTCCATGTTTCAGTACATCGCTGACGATGTAGGGCAGGTCTTCCTGTGTGACGAGTTCCTTCTTGTCTCCAAGCTCCGTGATGCGTGCCGTAACCTTGCGTGTCTGTTCTGGTGTAAGTTCCAAGCCCAGCTCTTCGAGGTTTTTGGCAATGTTGGCGCGCCCGGAGTTCTTCCCAAGTGCATATTCACGTTTTCGCCCGAAGCGTTCCGGAACCAGTTCGTTGTAATAGAGTTTGTTCTTGGAGTCGCCGTCGGCATGCACACCTGCCACCTGTGTGAACACATTCTCGCCAACAATAGGCATGTTGGGGGCAATGGCGATGCCACTATAGCCCTCAACAAGACGGCTGATGTCGAGCAGTTTGTCCTCGTTGATGCCCGTACGGGCGTTGTAATGGTCTTTCAAGATAACCTGAACACTTGCCAACGGAGCATTTCCACAGCGCTCACCAAGTCCGTTAACCGTTGTATGGAGCCCTCGGCATCCGCTCAGTACGGCTGCCAAAGAGTTGGAAACAGCAAGGTCGTAGTCATTGTGGGCGTGGAAGTCGAAGTGCTTGTCGGGATAGCGTCTGACCATCTTCCTAATGTACTCCACACATTGCAAAGGATGCATGATGCCAAGCGTGTCAGGAAGCATAAAGCGGCTGATCTGCTGTTGGCATAGGGCATCCATCAGCTGATAAACATACTCGGCAGAATCGCGCATGCCGGAACTCCAGTCTTCGAGATAGACGTTGACCTGGAGTCCTGACGAAACAGCCATCTCAACACAACGGATCACATCGGCAATGTGTTCCTCAGGCAACTTACCCAGCTGTTGTTGGCAATGCTTCAGGGAACCTTTCACCAACAGGTTGACAACCTTTGCACCACAATCCCGAATCCATTGGATAGAAAGTCCATCATCGACAAAGCCCAACACTTCTACCCTATCGAGTTTCCCGATGGTCTGTGCATAGCGGCAAATCATGCTCACAGCATTCTTCTCTCCGTCGGACACACGCGCCGATGCCACCTCTATGCGGTCGATGTTAACTTCGCTCAACAACTTACGCGCAATCATGAGTTTCTCATGAGGCAGGAAGGACACACCACTCGTCTGCTCACCGTCGCGAAGCGTGCAGTCCATAATCTCTATATACGGTTGCTGCAACTGGGTGTTGATTATTTGTTCTGCTGTTCCCATAATTCCGTTTTATACTGGTTCTGTACAAGATAGTCAATATCATCGAGACCGTTCATCAAGCGATGCTTCTTGTAGCCGTTGATGTCGAAATGCTCACTCCTGCCTGTTGCCTTATTGGTAACAGTTTGATGGGGCAAGTCCACTTCCACCTCCGTCTGATGGTCCTCGGCAATGCTTTGGAAAAGCTCCAGCAGGAAAGGCTCGGACACAACGACAGGAAGCACGAAGTTGTTGAGTTCATTGTTTTTGTGGATGTCGGCAAAGAATGAGCTGATCACCACGCGGAACCCATAGCCGGCGAAGGCCCAGGCAGCATGTTCTCGGCTCGACCCACTACCGAAGTTCTTACCTGCAACAAGGATGACACCTGAGTAGGAAGGGTCGTTCAACACAAAGTCCTTCTTGGGTGTTCCATCTGCATGATACCTCCAGTCGCGAAACAGGTTATCGCCCATCCCCGCCTTGTCTGTAGCCTTCAAGAAACGGGCAGGGATAATCTGGTCGGTATCGACATTCTCCAGCGGAAGGGGAATGCATGTACTCGTAATGACATTGAATTTCTGTTTCATCAGTATTTTCTTGGGTCTGTTATACAACCGTTTACCGCAGCAGCGGCAGCAACAACAGGACTGGCAAGGATGGTGCGTGCACCAGGTCCCTGACGACCTTCGAAGTTACGGTTGCTGGTTGATACACAATACTTGCCTGTTGGTATCTTGTCGCCATTCATCGCAAGACAAGCGGAACATCCTGGCTGACGAATCTCAAAGCCCGCTTCCTCAAGGATGCGATCGATTCCTTCTTCTGCTATCTTCCTGAACACCGTCCAAGAACCGGGTACGAGCCAAGCTGTCACTTCCGCTGCTTTCCGCCGGCCTTTCACCACAGAGGCAAAAGCACGGAAATCTTCAATCCTTCCATTCGTACAGGCACCCAGGAATACATAGTCGATTGGTTTCCCGAGGAGCGACTCGCCAGGTTTGAATCCCATATAGTCGAGACTCTTCAGAAACGAGGCCTGCCCGGAGAGAGGAATGGAATCGAGCGTAGGAATGCATTCATCAATGCCGATACCCATACCAGGATTGGTGCCATAGGTGATACGAGGCTCAATGTCGGCTGCATCAAACTCTAACTCCTTGTCGAACACGGCATCCTCATTGCTACGCAACTTCCTCCAAACTTCAACCGCCTTCTCCCATTCAGCACCCTTCGGGGCATACTCGCGCCCTTTCAGATAGGCAAAGGTTGTTTCATCGGGAGCAACAAAGCCCCCTCGGGCACCCATCTCGATAGACAGGTTGCAAAGAGTCAGGCGTCCCTCCATCGACATCTCGTGAACTACTTGACCGGCATACTCCACAAAATAGCCTGTAGCACCTGAAGTGGTCAGCTTCGCCATCAGATACAAGGCGACATCCTTGGCCGTCACCCCTTTGTTCAGCTCACCATTGATGCTGATGCGCATGGACTTGGGCTTCTGCTGAAGAATACATTGCGAAGCCATTACCATCTCCACCTCACTTGTGCCGATGCCAAAGGCTACAGCTCCTACAGCTCCGTGTGTTGACGTATGGGAATCACCACAAACAATCGTCATTCCAGGAAGCGACAGTCCTTTCTCCGGTCCTACGACATGAATAATGCCGTTGTCACTACTGTTCATGGCGAAATGGGGCAATCCAAACTCCTCGCAGTTCTTGGCTAACGTTTCAACTTGATGTCTGGAAACGGGGTCTTCAATGGGTTTGTCCTGATCACGGGTGGGCGTATTGTGATCAGGCATGCAAAATATCAGAGCAGGGCGAAAGCATTTCATTCCCCGTTCTCTCATGCCTTCGAAAGCTTGAGGAGACGTAACCTCATGGCAATACATGCGGTCGATATACAACTGCGTCGGACCATCGTCAACAATCTGAACGACATGTTTATCCCAAATCTTGTCAAACAACGTATTCATCGCTATCTTCAAAAAAATGAACGATTATTCTTTCTTGAACTTGTTGATACAATCAATATAGGCTTCCACGGAGGCCGTCACAATATCGGTATTGGCACCAAACCCATAATACATCTGACCATCGTATTCTACCTGCATGTGAACCTTTCCCACATCATCGGAACCCTTTGAGATGGCTTGAATGGTAAACTCCTTCAAGGTCATTTGCTTCATGATGATGCGCTTCAGCGCCTTGATGGCAGCATCGACAGGACCATTGCCCGTCGAAGCGGCCTCAAACTTCTGTCCGCTGATATCCAAGCCTATACTTGCTACACTTTTCACGCCCATACCCGTTGTTACCTGCAGGAAATCGAGTTTGACAGCGCGCGAATCAGCCATATCAGCCCCTGCCAGTACAAGGATGTCGGCATCATTCACCTCCCCTTTCAAGTCGGCTATCTTCAAGAACTTCTGGTAAAGCTTATCGAGTTTCTCTTCGTCATCAATATCAAATCCGTTCACATGAAGACGATGTTTTAGGGCTGCACGTCCGCTACGGGCTGTCAGCACAATCGTGTTGTCATCCAAACCGATGTCCTTCGGGTCGATAATCTCGTAGGTCTGCACATTCTTGAGCACGCCATCCTGATGGATGCCACTGGAATGCGAAAAGGCATTACGCCCCACAATAGCCTTATTGGGCTGAACGGGCATGTTCATCAAGCCCGACACCAAACGGCTGATCGGGTAGATCTTCGACGTATTGATATTGGTATCGATATTCAGTTGTTTGTGACATTTCAGAATCATCGCAATCTCTTCGAGTGAAGTATTTCCTGCCCGTTCACCGATACCATTGACTGTCACCTCCACCTGACGTGCTCCTGCCATCACACCATTGAAGGTGTTGGCAGTTGCCATCCCCAGATCGTTATGGCAATGGGTAGAGATGATAGCCTGGTCGATATGGTCAACGTGTTCCTTGAGGTACTTGATTTTCTCGAAATACTCCTGAGGCAGACAGTAGCCCGTAGTATCGGGGATATTGACCACCGTAGCACCCGCCTTGATGACAGCCTCAACGACCTGCGCCAGATATTCATTGTTGGTACGTCCGGCATCCTCGCAGTAGAACTCCACATCATCAACAAAACGCTTGGCATACTTCGTAGCAGCAACAGCACGTTCCAGAATCTCTTCACGGGTAGAGTTGAACTTATACAAGATGTGCTCGTCGGAGGTACCAATACCCGTGTGGATACGCTTATGCTTGGCATACTTCAACGCTTCGAAAGCCACGTCAATGTCACGTTCTACGGCACGTGTCAATGCACAGATAACAGGCCACGTTACGGCTTTGGAAATCTCGATGACGCTGTTAAAGTCGCCAGGACTTGAGATTGGGAAGCCTGCCTCAATGACATCAACGCCAAGACGTTCCAGCTCGCGTGCAACCTGAATCTTCTCCACCGTATTCAACTGGCAACCAGGAACCTGCTCACCATCACGAAGGGTCGTGTCGAAAATATACAATCTTTCACTCATATCTATCAAAAACTATTGCAAAGTCATTCATGCTTGACGTTATTTCTCATACACCGATCAAAGTCCCATGGGATCACCCGGAGGGCCAAATGGATCATCGTCGCCGTTGATGCGACTGCCGATAATCTCTCCACCGCCACTGGTATCAATAGAAATGTCATCCTCCGGATTTTGGAAGCGTGTGTACTCACCACGGAATGTCAACAGCACATCGCCTGTAGCACCCTTACGATGTTTGGCGATAATAATTTGAGCCTTGCCGTGAAGGTCGTTTCCCTTCTCATCCTTGAAGATGCGATAGTATTCGGGACGATGGACAAACAGCACCATATCGGCATCCTGCTCAATGGCTCCTGATTCGCGCAAGTCGCTTAGTTGCGGACGCTTTCCCTCTATACCCTCACGATTCTCAACATTACGGCTCAACTGGGAAAGTGCCAAGATAGGGATGTTCAATTCCTTGGCAAGTCCTTTCAAAGAGCGTGAAATGGTGGATACCTCCTCCTGACGGTTGCCGAACTTCATTCCATTGGCATTCATCAGCTGAAGATAGTCAATCATAATCACCTTGACCCCCTTCTCGCGATAAAGTCGGCGGGCTTTTGTACGAAGTTCGAAGATTGACAGGCCTGGGGTATCATCGATATAGATGGGAGCACCCTGAAGATTGCGGAGCCGCTTATCAAAGCGCTCCCACTCATCATCAGTAAGCTGTCCGTTAAGAATTTTAGTGCCAGGAATCTCACACGTGTTGGAGATGAGTCGCTGCACCAATTGCACATTGTTCATTTCCAACGAGAAGAAAGCAATGGGCTGACGGTAATCAACGGCAATGTTTTTCGCCAAACTGAGTGCAAACGAGGTCTTACCCATCGCAGGACGGCCGGCGATAATCACCAAGTCACTCGGCTGCCAACCAGAGGTGTAGTCATCGAGTTTGGTGTAACCAGTAGGAATACCTGTCAACCCGTCGGTATTGGCCGATGCTTTCTGCAGAATCTCCACAGCCTTCTCAATAACAGGGTCAATCTGGGTATAGTCCTGCTTCATATTCTTCTGGGAAATCTCGAAGAGACTTCCCTCTGCCTCCTGCATCAACTCGTCCACATCTACCGTCTCGTCAAAAGCTTTCGTTTCGATGACGCTGGCAAACGATATGAGCTGACGAGCCAGGAACTTCTGAGCCAGGATGTGGGCATGATACTCGATATGAGCAGAAGACGCGACATGCGAGCTGAGCTCAACTATATATGCGACTCCCCCGACCTCTTCTATCGCTCCATCGCGTTTCAGCTGTTCTGTTACTGTCATAATATCAACGGGTTTCTCATCCATATTGAGTGTCTGAATGGCCCGATATATCTTCTGGTGGCGCGGCTCGTAGAACGTCTCTGGTCGGACAATCTCCGAAATCATGGAGAATGCGTCGCTATCAATCATCAACGCGCCCAGCAACACACGCTCAATGTCTAAAGCCTGTGGTTGCAGGTGTCCATACGTAGAGTCAATGGTTATCTGTTGGCGTTTCTTTGGTGTACTTTGTGGCATAATTTCATATTTAGAGTTGCAAAAATACAAAAAAATAAATAGAAACATCAAGATTTTCATTTGAAAATAGTATTTTTGCATGGTATTAATATCGAAGCTTATGATAAACTTTCCGTGCGCTAAAGTCAATTTAGGACTCAATGTGGTCTCTAAGAGAGAAGATGGCTATCACAATCTGGAAACCGTTTTCTATCCCATTCCTCTGACGGATGCCTTAGAGATTAAGCTGATGGATGAAGGGTTTCCCTCACCCGTTGCCTGCGATTTGAAGATTACTGGAACCACACTCCCTTGTGATGAACAGGATAATCTTGTTGTCAGGGCATACAATCTCATTGCCGAGGATTTTCAAATTCCACGTATTCATGCTCATTTGTTCAAGCGCATACCTTCCCAAGCCGGATTGGGAGGCGGCTCCAGCGATGCTGCCTATATGATCAGGCTCTTGGATGAACGGTTCCGCCTAAATATCGGAATAGCAGAGATGGAACGCTATGCTGCCCGCTTGGGAGCCGACTGCGCTTTCTTCATCACTGCAGAGCCTTCGTTTGCCACTGGCATCGGAGACAAGCTGAGCCCTGTCGATGGGCCGCGAGGAAACCTGAATGGCTATTATATTGCCATCATCAAACCCAATGTAGCAGTATCGACAAAAGAGGCCTATCAACTCCTGACACCACAGAAGCCCGTGAAATCATGCAAGGAAATAGTGAAACAACCTATTGAAACTTGGCGTGAAGAATTAAAGAACGATTTCGAAGGCCCCATCTTCATGCAGCACCCAGAGTTGAGAGACATCAAAGAACATCTCTATGCAAGTGGGGCCAAGTATGCGCAGATGAGTGGAAGCGGAAGTGCCGTTTTCGGCATCTTTAAAGAAAAGCCACAAGGGATGGAAGAACTGTTCCGCAACATGTTTACTTCTGTCATGAAGCTTTAAGCGCATCGTTGTGCCAGAATGCGTCAACCGTTGTATCTGGGCATACAAAAAAAACAGAGGTTGGCTTCTTATGAAAGCAACCTCTTATTTTGTATTGATATAAGAATCGTATTCTTTAGTTCTTAAAGAAATCTTTTACTTCCTCATTGGGAACCATCTGCTCATCAAAGATGTAAGCACCCGTCTTGGGGCTCTTGACCATTTTGATTACCTTTGTATATGCGCGACCATCCTTTGAGCCTTCGTGGAGGGTTGCAACGGTTTTTTTTGCCATATCTCTTTCCTAATTTTAAAATTATGAAGGAATATTACTTGATTTCCTTATGAACGGTCATGCGCTTCAAGATGGGGTTGTACTTCTTCAACTCCATGCGCTCCGGTGTGTTCTTACGGTTCTTGGTTGTAACATAGCGACTTGTTCCGGGCAGACCGCTATTCTTCATCTCTGTGCATTCGAGGATAACCTGAACTCTATTTCCTTTTGCTTTCTTAGATGCCATAATGATTATTCTCCTATAACTTTAATGTCCTTCCAATCTACATAGCCCTTTGAAACAGCTTGTTTCAGAGCGGCATCCAGGCCAACCTTATTGATGAGACGAAGACCAGACGCGCTGATCTTGAGGCTTATCCAGCATTGTTCCTCAACATAGTAGAACTTTTTGCTGAACAGATTAACATCAAAGCTTCTCTTTGTGCGATGCTTTGAGTGAGACACGTTGTTGCCTATTTGTGCCTTCTTTCCCGTAATCTGACAAATTTTCGACATTGCTATCTAAAATTTTTTAAATCGTTTTTTGATACTTATTCCAAACAGGGTGCAAAATTACAAATATTTCTTGAATATACAAAAGAAATCACAAAAGAAAATAGGAAATTAAGGATTTTTTTGTTTTATCAGTCTTCCTGGTGTGAGTTTTCTTCCTTCAGGTACTCAAGAAAGAGTCTTAGAGCCTTGTTTGTAGCATTCAACAGATTGATATCTCTACCCTCGTCTTCTGAGAGTTTGAATGTTCTGATATCGCTTTTGCTGCCATAGGCAAGCCATATCGTTCCCACAGGGACCTCGGGTGTACCTCCACCAGGTCCTGCAAAGCCAGTTACGGCGATAGCATAGTCAACATTCAACGTCTTGCAGGCACCTTTCACCATCTGAATGGCAACCTCCTCGCACACCGCCGTTTGCTCAGCGATGACCTGATGGTCAACATGCAGCAAATTTTCTTTCACTTCGTCGGTGTATGAGATAACTCCGCCCTTGAAATAATTAGATGAGCCTGGATTTGCGATGATTGCTTCTGCTATACGTCCTCCCGTACAGCTCTCGGCCGTGCCCAACGTTTTTCCGTTATCGTAAAGAATCTGCTGGATTTCCTTACTTAAGACTTTACTTTCTAATACCATATTCTTGTCATTTAAATTTTGTTTCGTTTATTTGAATGTAACCTTTGAGAAAGCAGGCTTGTCTATCGTGCAGAATTCGCCGTCAAGATACTTGTAATAGCCTGTGATTCCTATCATTGCAGCATTGTCGGTTGTGTAGCTGAACTTGGGGATATAGATGTTCCATCCGTATTTCTTGGCATGTTCGTGGAATGCGTTGCGAAGTCCGTTGTTGGCCGAAACTCCTCCTGCTACGGCAACATGTTTGATACCCGTTTCCTTGACAGCGATTCGAAGTTTTTTCATCAGAATGTCAACAATGGTGTACTCCAGGCTTGCCGCAAGGTCTTCCTTGTGATGTTCAACGAAATCAGGATCATCTTCCACCCACTTGCGGAGGTTGTACAGGAAGGAGGTCTTAAGGCCTGAGAAACTGTAGTTCAATCCTGGAATGTGGGGTTCGGAAAACAGGAACGCCTTTGGATTTCCCTGCCGGGCAAGCCTGTCGATGATGGGACCACCAGGGTATCCCAACCCCATGACTTTCGAGCACTTGTCGATGGCTTCTCCTGCAGCATCGTCGATGGTTTGTCCGAGCACTTCCATATCGTTGTAGGCATTCACCTTGACAATCTGTGAATTGCCTCCACTCACCAGCAGGCAAAGGAATGGCAAGGGAGGTGCCTGATAGTCGTTTCCTTCTTCCTTGATGAAATGAGCCATCACGTGCCCTTGCAGGTGGTTCACGTCAATCATCGGGATGGAAAGCGAGCGTGCAAGTCCTTTCGCGAAGCTTACTCCCACCAACAGCGACCCCATCAACCCCGGTCCTCGTGTGAAGGCGAGGGCCGAAAGCTGTTCCTTGGCGATGCCAGCCCTCTTGATGGCTTGGTCAACGACAGGGACAACGTTTTGCTGGTGGGCTCTGGATGCCAGTTCCGGCACCACTCCCCCATAGGCTTCGTGTACGGCTTGCGATGCTGTCACATTGCTCAGGAGCACTCCATTACGCAATACAGCCGCCGATGTATCGTCGCAGCTGCTTTCTATACCTAATATATATATATCCTTCTCCATTCTACTTCATTTAATACGAAAGTATCTCCACGCCGTGCTCCGTCATGAGGAGTGTGTGTTCCCACTGTGCGCTTGGCTGTTCGTCTTCAGAGATGACTTCCCATCCGTATGGGTCATCGGCATCTATGAACACCCTCCATGTTCCCATGTTGATCATCGGCTCAATGGTGAGCACCATTCCTGGAACAAGGAGCATGCCTGTTCCCCTGTGTCCGTAGTGGCAGACTTCAGGTTCTTCGTGGAACTTCAACCCCACTCCGTGTCCGCACAGGTCTCTGACAACTCCATAATGGTATTTCTTGCAATGTTTTTCAATCGCATGCCCGATGTCGCCGACGAAGCTGTAGGGCTTTGCTACTTCCATACCTATTTCCAGACATTCTCTTGCCACTCTCACCAGCTGTTCCTTCTCGGGTGTTGTCTTTCCGATGATGAACATTCGCGATGCGTCGGCATAATATCCATCGACGATGGTCGTAAAGTCCACGTTGATGATATCGCCTTCTTCCAGCACGTCTTCGGCTTTGGGGATTCCGTGACACACCACCTCGTTGATGCTTGTGCAGACACTCTTGGGGAATCCCTCGTAGTTGAGGCATGCAGGTGTTGCATTGTGCTCTTGGCAATAGTTCATGCAGATCTCGTCGATTTCGAGAGTGGACATTCCCTCCCGAATATGCTTGGCGACCTCGTCAAGCACGCCGGTATTGATGATGCCTGCTTTTCTGATACCTTCTATCTGTTCGGGTGTCTTAATCAATTCTCGTGTCGGCACCAGCTTTCCTTTGTTTTCCCAGTACATCACCTGCTTGTCCAAATCGGTCAGCGGCTGTCCGGAAATCGCGTGCCATCTTTTCTTCTTTGCAACCATTTTATAATTCTTTATTCCTTAATCCTTGTTTTTCACTTCAAGGAACTCATATATTTCTTTTGTCCAGTCAGCTCCATTCGCCGGGCAATAGGTGAGAAATCCTATCTGACTGGCTACAGCAACATTGCGGGGCCCGTCATCCACGAACAGCGTTTCATGCGGGAAGAGTTGTTCTTGGGTGAGAACGTGGCGGAAGAACATGTCGGCAGGTTTCATCATCTTCACCTCGTAGCTGCGATAGATCGCGTCGAAATAGTGCCTGATGCCGTTTCCCTGTCCGTCGAACTGAGGGCTGTCTGCCCAGCTCTGCATGAACTCATTGGTATTCGACAGCAAGATCAGCCTGTAACCTTCCTGCTTCAACTTCTTCAGGACATCGAGATTTCGCTGCGGAAGCTCTTTGCAATAGCCGAGCCATGCATGCCGGCATTCCTCGTAGGTGACTTCATGTCCCACCAGCTGGCTGAATTCCTGACGGAACTCTTCGCCTGTAATTTTCCCTAATTCCAGGTCTCCGAAGATACCCTGCTGCGTATAGGGGTCGAGCTTTTTCTCGGCATCGGCTAAGCCAAGCTGTCTGAACCGTTCTACTGCCTGTTGGGGATCGAGCGTGATGATCACGCCCCCGAAGTCGAATACAATGGTCTTAATCATATCTGTTCGTATTAAAAGATGTCGAGTTTTCTTTCTCTTGCCTCATCTATCGAGAGCAGTTTCTGTTGTTCCTGTTCGTATTCGGAGCGTAGCTTCTCGTAGGTTTGTTTCAGTTCCCGTTTGTATGCCTCCGTTTCTGAAGCGTTGAGCATTCGGGCGAGCGAAACCACATTCTGCGCGGCATCCTTCATCCACATCACGGGGCCACCATAGACGGGTGCTATCTTCAGGGCGACATGCATCTCGCTGGTCGTTGCGCCACCAATCAGGATGGGGATGTGCAATCCTGCGCGCTCCATTTCCTTGGCAACATTCACCATCTCTTCGAGCGAAGGGGTTATCAGGCCGCTCAACCCGATGGCATCGGCCTGTTTCTCGACGGCGGTCTTCACGATTTGCTCGGCAGGCACCATCACTCCCAGGTCGATGACCTCGAAATTGTTGCATGCCATCACCACGCCTACGATGTTCTTGCCGATGTCGTGAACGTCGCCCTTCACCGTAGCAAGCACCACCCTACCCGTTCTCGTGGTTCCCTGTGCGCGTTCCTGCTCGATGTAGGGTTCGAGTACAGAAACGGCAATTTTCATTGTTCGCGCAGCCTTCACCACTTGTGGCAGGAACATTTTTCCTTGTCCGAACAAGCGTCCCACCTCGTTCATGCCACTCATCAGAGGACCTTCGATGATGTCCACGGCATGGGGATATTTTCCGAGCGCCTCGGTCATGTCCTGTTCTATATAGTCGCCGATTCCCTTTCGGAGGGCGTAGGCGATGCGCTCTTCCAACCCGAAGGTTCTCCATTCCTCTTGCTGTGATGTTGTGGGTGCAAGATTTTTCTTCTGCAGTTCTTCTTCCAACAGGGTGTTGGCCAATGTTGTCAGTCGTTCTGCGGCATGGGGTGAACGGTTCAGGATAACGTCCTCGATGATTTGCAACTGCTCCTCGGGAATGTCGGAGTAAGCCACCTTCGAGGCGGGGTTCACAATGCCCATGTCCATTCCGGCCTTGACTGCATGATAGAGGAACACGGCGTGCATGGCCTCTCTGATATAGTTGTTTCCGCGGAAAGCAAACGAGAGGTTACTCACGCCTCCGCTCACATGCGCACTCTTCAGGTTCTGACGAATCCATGCTGTGGCGCGTATGAAGTCCTCGGCGTAGCTGTTGTGGGCCTCGATGCCTGTCGCTACGGCGAGGATATTGGGGTCGAAGATGATGTCCTCGGGTTGCATGCCGACCGTCTCCGTCAGGATTCTGTAGGAGCGTTCAGCTATTTCTATGCGCCGCTCATAGGAGGTGGCCTGTCCCTGTTCGTCAAAGCACATCACCACGACGGCGGCTCCGAAGCGTCTGACTTCCTTGGCATGACTGATGAAGCGTTCCTCGCCTTCTTTCAGCGAGATGCTGTTCACAATGCATTTGCCCTGCAGACATTTCAATCCTGCCGATACGACCTGCCAGTCGGAGGAGTCGATCATCACGGGAACCCTTGCAATCTCGGGCTCTGAGGCGACAAGCCGCAAGAAGCGCACCATCTCTGCCTGCGCATCGAGCAAGCCGTCGTCCATATTCACGTCG
>JAFSWU010000127.1 GCA_017444365.1 Prevotella sp. | reverse complement strand
GTGCCGTGCTGAAGCGTCATGTCCTCGAAAAGCCCCGCTCCTTTACGGGCATCGGCAACTGGACCGACCTCTCAGGACTCCTTCTGCCTGAAAGTGAGGAGCGCCGACTCATCAACGACATCATCAACGGCGAGATCGATACCATTGCCGACGTGCTCGACCGCTTCAAGGAAATCAACGACAACTACTCGGAATATCGCTGGGCGTGGACATACCGCATGATCTGCGACTATTATAACATTGAGGAACTCACCCCGCAGGCCGCCGAGCAGGTGAAGGTTGACTACATCACAGCCCGCCGTGCGTGGATTGCAGAGATACGCAAGGACGCAGAGAAGGAGTTCGACCAGGGCGACATCGAGAAGGAAGTTTATGAATCCTTCCTCGAAAAGCTCGACCGCGAGGTGGACTTCGAGAACCAGAAACTATATATGTGAACCATCGATTGCTCAAGAAAAACGTCGGCGAGTTGCTCGTTGGCAAGTGAAAAGTAGAATGAAAAAGATCATCTTTGCATTACTCCTGTTGGCAGGGCTCACCGCATCTGCCCGTGACTACCAATACGAAACCGTGAAGGGCGATGAGATGCATACACGCATCTACACCCTCGACAACGGGCTCAAGCTCTATCTGTCGGTCAACACCGAGAAACCACGCATACAGACCTACATCGCCGTGCGTACCGGTTCGCGCAACGACCCGGCAGAGACAACAGGACTGGCCCATTATCTGGAGCACCTCATGTTCAAGGGTACCACCCACTTCGGAACAACCGATGTGGCTGCGGAAAAGCCCTTCCTCGATGACATCGAACAGCGATACGAGCGCTACCGACTGCTCACCGACCCCGAGGAGCGCAGACAGGCCTACCACGAGATCGACTCCGTCAGCCAGCTGGCTGCGCAGTACTTCATCCCCAACGAGTACGACAAGCTCATGGCAACCATCGGAGGCGAGGGCACCAATGCCTACACCTCCAATGATGTCACTTGCTACGTCGAGGACATTCCCTCCAACGAGGTGGAGAATTGGGCGAAAATTCAGTCCGACCGCTTCCAGAATATGGTCATCAGAGGATTCCATACAGAGCTGGAATCGGTCTATGAGGAGTATAACATCGGTCTCTCCAAGGACATCAACAAGCTCTTCCACGCCATCATGGCCAAGCTCTTCCCGGCTCACCCCTACGGCACGCAGACCACCATCGGCACACAGGAGCATCTGAAGAATCCCTCGATTGTCAATATCAAGAACTACTTCCGTCGCTACTACGTTCCCAACAACGTTGCCATCTGTATGGCTGGCGACTTCAATCCCGATGAGGTGGTAGCCGTCATCGACAGGTACTTCGGACAATGGAAACCCTCCGTGGGGGCAGACGGCATCGTGCGTCCCGTGGAGCAGCCGCAGTTCCCCGAGATGAAGCCCATCACCACTCCGCAGGATACCACCGTCATCGGACAGGAAGCGGAAATGGTTTGGTTGGGATGGAGGGCCGAGAAAGCGGCTTCTTTCCAGAACGACACGCTCGCCATCATCTCCGACATGCTGTCAAACGGACAGGCCGGACTGCTCGACCTCGACCTCAACCAGACGATGAAGGTGCAGGAGGCTTTCGGAGCCTCAGAGACGATGGCCGACTATTCCTTCTTCTTCCTTGGCGGTATGCCCAAGCAGGAGCAGACACTCAACGAGGTCAGGGCACTCTTGCTCGCAGAAATAGACAAGCTGAAGAAAGGCGAGTTCTCCGATGACCTGCTTCCCAGTGTCATCAACAACCAGAAACTGCAGCACTTCCGCGCGTTGGAGAGCAACCGCCATCGTGCGTCTGCCTTCGTCGATGCTTTCATCAACGGCGTGAAGTGGGAAGACGAAGTGGCGCGTATGCATCGCAGGGAGCAGATAACCAAACAGCAGATCGTTGACTTTGCCAACCGGTTCTTTGCCGACAACTATGTGACGGTCTATAAACAACAGGGCGTTGACTCCACACAGAAGAAGATCGACAAGCCCGCCATCACACCTATTCCCACCAACCGCGACTTCGTGAGCGACTTCGTGCGTGAGGTGCAGAACACACAGGTGGAGCCCATCCACCCGCGCTTCGTCGATTTCCAGAAAGACCTTACGGTGACCAAGACCAAGAAGCAACTCCCCTTGCTGTACAAGAAGAACGACGAGAACGGACTCTTCACGCTGGCTTTCCGCTACGACTTCGGCACCGAGACCGACAAGCGCTATGAGGTGGCGGCCAACTATCTGGAGTATCTCGGCACGAAGAAGTTCGATGCCGTTCAGCAGAAGCAGAAGTTCTATCAGCTGGCATGCAACTACAGCGTCAACGTGGGCGACGACCACATCACCATCACCTTGAGTGGACTCGACGACAACATGGTGCCTGCCCTGCAGCGACTCGAAGACCAGTTGCGCAACGCACAGCCTGACCCTGAGGCCTACGAACAGATGGTAGAACTCCTCTTGAAGACCCGTTCCGACAACAAACAGGATCAGGAGGAATGCTACTTGGCCCTCAGCTCCTATGGCATCTATGGCGAGTACAACAGCACACGCAATGTCATGAGCGAACAGCAGCTGCGCCAGACCAAGCCACAGGAGCTCATCAGCCTCCTGAAACAACTTTCCAACTACGAGCATACCGTGTTGTACTACGGTCCGCAGTCGCAGGAAGCCCTGGAAGCCATGCTGACCAAGTACCATCAGGTGCCCGCCAAACGGATGGCGGCAACGGAAGGGAAACCCTATCTGAAGCAACCCACAACACAGAACGAGGTGTGGATCGCGCCTTACGATGCAAAGAACATCTACATGCGCATGTATCATAACGACGAGACTCAGTGGACACCCGACCGCGCTGCCGTGCAGGCACTCTTCAACGAGTACTTCGGAGCCGGCATGAACGGCATCGTCTTCCAGGAACTGCGCGAGGCGCGCGGATTGGCTTACGATGCCTATGCTTACTATAGCAGACCGACGGAGAAAGGACGCTCTGAGTGCTTCTTCACCCACATCGTCACACAGAACGACAAGATGATGGACTGCGTGCGTGAGTTCCACCATATCCTCGACAGCCTGCCACAGAGCCAGGGGGCCTTCAACATTGCCAAGGAGTCGCTCACCAAGCAACTCTCTACGTTGCGCACCACCAAGTTCGCGGTATTCAATGCTTATCTTCGTGCCAAGAAACTCGGCATCGACTACGACCTCAACCAGCGCATCTTCAATGACCTTCCCTCGCTGCAGCTGAAGGACATTGTTGAGTTCGAGAAGCAGCAAATGGCTGGGAGAGCCTGTCGCTATCTCATCCTCGGCAATGAGGAGGAACTCGACATCGAGGCACTGCGCAAGCTCACCGGTGCCCAGCTTCGCCGTGTTACACTCGAAGAAGCTTTCGGCTATTAGGCCCATAAGACCTATAAGTCTTATAAGTCCCATAAGTCCTATACGACCCATATTAATTCATAAATAAATCAAAAATCTATGAAACCTGAATTCAAGTACGCTCCCATGTTCCAGATGGGAAAAGACACAACCGAGTATCGTCTGCTGACAACGGAAGGCGTAACCACAGCCGAGTTTGAAGGCAAACAGATTGTCAAAGTATCGCCCGAGGCGCTGACCCTCTTGGCTCAGCAGGCTTTCCACGATGTGGAGTTCATGCTGCGCCGCGAGCATAACCTGCAGGTGGCTGCCATCCTCAACGACCCCGAGGCCAGTGAGAACGACAAGTACGTGGCTCTCCAGTTCCTGCGCAACGCTGAGACGGCATGCAAGGGCATCCTGCCTTTCTGCCAGGATACGGGTACAGCCATCATCCACGGTGAGAAGGGACAACAGGTGTGGACAGGCTTCGAGGACGAGGAAGCTCTCTCACGCGGTGTCTATAACACCTTCACCGAAGACAACCTGCGCTATTCACAGAACGCTCCGCTCAACATGTACGACGAGGTGAACACTCGTTGCAACCTTCCCGCACAGATTGACATCGAGGCAACAGAGGGTGCAGAGTATCGGTTCGTCATGGTGGCCAAGGGTGGCGGCTCCGCCAACAAGACCTACTTCTATCCGATGACCAAGGCAACCATTCAGAATGAGGGCACCTTGCTTCCCTTCCTCGTAGAGAAGATGAAGAGTCTCGGCACAGCAGCCTGCCCGCCTTACCACATCGCTTTCGTCATTGGCGGCACATCGGCAGAGAAGAACCTGCTCACCGTGAAGCTCGCTTCCATCAAGTATTACGACTCTCTGCCCACTACGGGCGACGAGACGGGACGCGCCTTCCGCGACATCGACCTGGAGGAGAAACTCCTGAAGGAGGCTCATCGCATCGGACTTGGCGCACAGTTCGGTGGCAAGTATCTGGCTCACGACATCCGTGTGATTCGTCTGCCGCGTCATGGTGCCTCTTGTCCTATCGGCATGGGTGTCAGCTGTTCGGCCGACCGCAACATCAAGGCCAAGATCAACGCACAGGGCGTGTGGCTCGAGAAGATGGATGCCAATCCTGCCGAGCTGATTCCTGCTGAGTATGCCAAGGCCGGAGAGGGGCAGAATACCATCGTCATCGACCTCGACAAGGGCATCGACTCCGTACGTCAGGAGCTCACCAAGTATCCTGTCTCCACTCGTGTGAACCTGAAGGGAACCATCATCGTG
>JAFSWU010000126.1 GCA_017444365.1 Prevotella sp. | reverse complement strand
TGAGCGGCTCCACGGGCTGGATGAAGGAACATGGCGACGATGTTCGGCGTATGTGTAACGAGGAGGGGAAGACGCTCTTCTGGGCATCGAACTTCTCCATCGGTGTGGCCATCTTCTCGGCGGTGAACCGTTATCTGGCCAAGATTATGAACCAGTTCCCGCAGTATGATGTGGAGATGGAGGAGACCCACCATGTCCACAAGCTCGACCATCCCAGTGGCACCGCCATTACGCTGGCCGAGGAGATTGTGGAGAACATCGACCGCAAGACAGCGTGGGCAGAGGATACCACCGACCCCTCGCTGTTGCGCATTGACCATATCCGTCGCGGTGAGGTGCCCGGCATCCATACCGTGCGCTATGACTCCGAGGCCGACCTCATCACCATCACTCACGATGCCCACAGCCGCAAGGGGTTTGCCTTGGGTGCTGTGCTCGCCGCGGAATATACCCATGAACATCAGGGGTTGCTCACTATTTCAGACATGTTCCAATTTTAATTCATCTATATGAAGAAAAACCTACATCTACATCGCTTCCAAACAGTGTTCTGCACGGCACTGTTTACCCTGCTCATACCTTTCAGCGGCCAGGCAGAAGAGGTGGAGGCCACTTTTATGAATATTCATACCGCCTCGGGTCAGACCGAGAGCGTTATGCTGACGAGTGTCAACTCCTTTTATGGCCCTCGCATACTCAAAACAGAAAAGCGCATCACGTTCAACGGTCAGTCAATTGATGTTGATGACGTGGCGTATATCACCTTTGAGAAACGCCTGGTGGATGGCATTGACGAGACTCCCGTGTTGGACTCCCGTGCCAGTCAGAAGAGCGATCAAACGGTTTATGACATGAGTGGCCGCCCAGTGGGGAAGGGGAACGTCTCCAATCTGCCCAAGGGCCTCTATATCATGAACGGTAAGAAATTTGTCATCAAATAAAAGAGGAGGACCATGAAGATGAAGAAAACTCTACTTATCACCATTCTGTTCTCCGTGCTGAGTACAGTCCTCATGGCGCAGGACACCCTTTGGGTGAAGTATGCCGACCGCTTCAAGGCCAACCGCTTTGTAAGTGTCAAGAACTACGACTCCATCGACTTCTGCCTGCGTGCCAGCAATAACACCCCCATCTTGAAGCTCTATCGGGCGAACTCCACGGCAACCACCGAGATGTCGCTCAAGGGACTGATGGGCAATGATAACTTCGAGGGCAAGCTGATGTTTACCAATCCGGGGCGCATCCTGTGGCATCCCAGCACCTATTCGGGCAACAACTACCTCGACAACAGCTCCCAGTGGAGCTTTGAACGCTCCGTAGAGAGCGAGCACTTTGTGGTGTTCTGGGAGAAAGGCTTTGGTGCCGACCCCACGAAGGCTGCCAGCAACTATCGCTTCAACCCGCAAACCATTCTCAATAATGCCGAAATGATTTGGAACAAGTATGTCAACGACTTGGGATTCCTTGTTCCCGGCAACTCCACCACCGACACGTATAAGATACAGCTCTATGTGCTCTATCAGACCGAGTGGCGCGCCGACGCATCGGGTGTAGATAGCAAGACCGGAATAGGTCATGTCAGCCCAGGTGCCGTGGGTGCCCGTGGCGGTCACACCGTGGCCCATGAGATTGGTCACACATTCCAGTACCTGGTTTCTGCCGACCTTGGCATGACCCACGGCTACAACTACGGCTATGGCGATAATGCGTCAGGAGGAAACGGATGGTGGGAGAGCTGCGCCAACTGGCAGGCCTACAAGGTGTATCCCGACCGCCAGTTCACCGACGGCGAGTATTTCGAAGGACATCTGCCGAAGTGTCATCTCGGCGTGATGCACGAGGGATGGCGCTACGAGAACTGCTTTGTGCAGGATGCCTGGTGTATGAAGCACGGGCAGGATTTCATCGGTCGCCTGTGGCGCGAGTCGGTTAAGCCCGAAGATCCCATCCAGACCTACAAGCGCCAGAACGGACTTTCGCAGGAAGAGCTGAACGATGAGCTCTATGAGGGCTTTGCCCGCATGGCCACATGGGATATCGACGGTGTGCGTGAGCGTGCCCGCCATCGCATTGGTCAGCATCAGAGCAGCCTTCACCAGACCAGTTCCAACGACGGCACATGGGCCATCGATGCCAGCTGCTGTCCACAGAACTACGGCTATAACATCATCAATCTGAACGCTGTTGCCGGCGGCACACAAGTGAAAGCGTCGTTCAAGGGCATTGCCGGCGCCAACGGCTATCGGGCTATCAATGTCGATAAGGCCGGCTGGCGCTATGGCTTTGTGGCCTATACCACCCAGGGTGAAACGGTCTATGGCGAGGTGGGACGCGAGAAAGAGGGCGTTGCGGAGCTGACCGTGCCCGCCGACTGCAAGAACCTCTTCTTCGTGGTGATGGGTGCTCCCACCAGCTACTGGCGGCATCCTTGGGACGACAACGACAGCAATGACGAGCAGTGGCCCTATGAGGTGAAGTTCGAGAACACCGACCTCTATGGTGTCTTCAACGAATACCCCGACGACTATGCCCGCCGCGACACCACGGTGTATATCGATGCCGAGCTGGAATACAGCAGCAACTCCTACACCAGTGTGCGTGTGCAGTACGACATGGCGGCAGTGAGTCAGGCTCTTGGTCTGAGCACAGCCCAGCTGAAGGCCGTAGGGCGCACCGCAACGGCCAACCCGCGCTTTGTGGGTGTGAGTGCCAACGGCAGCGTCACCACCGGCACTACTACTTCCACCAGCAGCAACACCTGCTACGGCCATTGGTTCACCGAGGCTGGCAACGTCTGTGGCTACGACTCATCGGCCCGAATCTTTGCCGAGTTCTATCCCGACAAGTACGGCTGCTATGTAGGCCAATACCCAGGTAAGCTCGTCAAGGGCAGAACCTATACCATCCAGCAGGCCATCCAGTACCTAAAGGATGGCAAGCGCTATACAGCCAAGATGGTGGTGAACCTGAAAGTGAAATAATCTCAATCCATTGCAATCAATCAAGTTTTAGAAATATGAAAACCAAGAAAATTTCCATCCTTTTCTTCCTGCTGCTCGGCACGATAGCCGCACAAGCGCAGGAATGGTATGATGTAACCCAGCTCAGTCTCGCCAACTCGGGATTCAATACTGGGTTCAACTATGTGGTTGGCGACGAGGGAAATGTTGACGAAGACTTGCGCGACATCCCCTCTTGGACACCGACCGAACTGAGTTTTGCCACCGTTGCCGGTGTCTATCAGTTTGGAACGCAAAAGACATTCCTCAGCACCGCCGTTCCCGCAACGGGCTTCGACGGTACTGCCGAGGGCGGATGTCTGGTCATGGCCGGACCTGCCGGCAAGAGCGTTCAGTATGTACAGACAACAAAGCCCCTTTCTCCAGGCAAGTACAAGCTCGTTGCGGCCTATTACAACACTGGCGTTTCGGAGAAGGTGACCTCGCAGCTCGTTGTCAAACCCTCTACCGGAACAACCGTCCGCTCAAGAGTCAGGAGCATTGCCTCCAGAACTTGGATTGAGGAGGAGCTGGTGTTCACCATCACCACGACGACAACTGTCGAGGTGCAGGTAGGCTATCTGGGCAGTGCCAACAGCGAGACGGGTGACTATGGCAAGCTGGTCTATGACTACGTGAAGCTGATGCGCGACCATGACATCGACGAACAAGACCTGGCCGTGGTGCGCGAGGAGTTGCTTCCCTTGCTCACCCATGCTGCCAAGCTCTGCGAACTGGCAGGCGACAACGCAGGCGAGCTTCAGCAGAAGCTTGCCGACGCACAGGTTGCTTATGACAACAGCAATGCCACCATCGCAGAGTTGTATGCTGCCATTGACAGCCTTGAGGCACTGATTCCTACGTATGAGTGGGAATATGAGAAGACGGTGACCATGCGCTACGTGCGCGGTGCCACGAGAGCCTATGTGCGTGTCGATGCCAACGGCATTGATGACGACCAGATAGCCAAGCGCGGCGTATGCCTGAGCGAAACCGCTGAGCCCACAATGGAGGGAACCCACCATACCAAGATGATGTCATCCAACGGCACCATCTATGCTTTCGAGGGTCTCACTCCTTGTAAGAAGTACTACCTGAACGCGTATGTACAGTTGAAGGACGGCCGTGTCAAGATGGCCGCCCCCGTGAAGTTCTACACCATACCCAAGGGACAGGTGGCTTGCTCATACGCCAATAATAGCGGTAACACCGACACCGACAACCGCATTCAGAACGCCGTCACGTCGGCCTGCAACTATTTCAATGAAATGACGTCTGCCATCCGCAACTTCCAGATGGGATATAGTGGCGGAACCCCCACTGCCGACTGCAACTACACGCAGACCCCCTGGATCAATATGGGACCCAATTCGTCCTACCAGCGCACGGGAACCGTGATGCACGAGATGCAGCACGGACTGGGACTCATCCCCTATACCACACAGTGGAACAAGAACGTCCTGCGCGAAGCGCTTGACGGCGATGGGCGTGGAACGGGACGATGGCTCGGCGACCGCGCCACTTACGCTGCTCAGTTCTGGTCCAACGACGAGAATGAGTACCTGCATGGCGACTACCAGCACATGTGGCCCTTTGGCATCAACGGCGCACATCAGGACGATGGCTCGGAGGTGCTGTATCTGGCCAATGCCTCGCTCTGTCAGGCTCTCGGTGAGGACGGACTGGAGCACAACATCTGGGTGCGCCACGCCGATCCCTATTATGCCTTCGACCAGGAAGATGACGTGAAGTACTACCTGAAGAATGAGAGCGAGGACTGTGGACTCTATACCGCCTATCTCGTTGAGACTGCCGACGGCAAGCTGGCATGGCAGGAAATGGGTAACGACGAAGCACGCGCTGATGACCACAATGCGTGGTATGTAACCTTCACACCCTCCAACCAGCAATACCAGTTCCGCAACGCCGCCACGGGCAAATACATCACCTTAGACGGAAGCACAATAAGCCTGAGAAGTGTCAGCACCCCCTCAACGAATCAGAATTTCCATCTGATGAAGGGGCGTGTGGATGCCCTGGAGGGTACAGACTATCGCGGCTATTGGATGGTGCGCACGGCTGCCTGGACTCCCAACGGCATGGTGGCCAACACCAACGGAACGGTCGGCACGGGTTCGCTGAGCCTGGCCAATTCCGCTTCGCGCCAGCGCTGGCTCATTCTCAGCAGTGACGAGATAGACAAGTTCGATGCCAAGGCGGCTGAGGCGTTCAAGGTCAATCTCAACGATGCCATCGCACAGTTGGAGGCTCTACAGGCTGTTCCCCATACCGAAGAGGCGGAAGGCACAGACGAAGCCCTCCAGCAGACCATCGACCAGCTCAAACAGGACGTACAAACGGTTGCCACCGCTCCAGAGGTTAACCAGCTCGTGAAGCAGGCTCAGCAGGCAGAATTCGACTTCCTCTCCAATGCAACGCCCACCGACATGGCGCAGCCCTTCAACCTTTCGCTCCTCATCACCAATGCCGGAATGGACAGCAGCGACGGCTGGTCAGAGTCACCCGCGCTGAATTTCTCCTGCGCAGAGTTCTATGAGAAGACGTTCAACATGAACCAGCTGCTCACCAACATGCCCGCTGGTACCTACCAGCTGCGTGTGCAGGCCTTCCAACGCCCGGGCAGCACGTCGCAGGCTTATGCCGACTATGCCGCAGGGCGCGAGACCGTCACCACCTATATGTATATGAACAGTGCCTCGAAGCGTGTGAAGAACATCGCAGCCGATGCCCAGCAGAACCGAATCGGAAAAGGAACCGAGGTAACAGCCGGCACCCCTGCCGTCTATGTGCCCAATAACATGGAGGCCGTGGCAGCCTACTTCGCCAACGGACTCTACGACAACGAGCTCGCTTTTGAACTGGCTCAGAGCGGGAACCTGCGTCTGGGACTCCGCTGCACCACCGCCAACAGCAGCTACTGGAGCATCTTCGACAACTTCCGACTCTATTTCTTCGGCAAGAAGTCGGCAGAGGAGGTCACGGGCATCCGTACCATCGACAACGTGAAGGCAACCATCAACAATGGTGTCGTGTATGACCTGAGTGGCCGCAAGGTGACAGGCAACCCCACACAGCGTGGCATCTACATCATGAATGGCCGCAAGGTCGTGGTGAAATAAAATCGCTGAAACATATTGACAAACGCGCTCTCAAAACTCGCGGATTCTCGATCAATCCTCTTGTTGGTCGAAAATCCGCGAGTTTTTCGTGTTTTCGTATTATGTTGATTCTCAAATGGTTGCGAAGGTTTTCGGTGATTCCTCACCACCGTCTCTCATCCCATGATTCGCAAAAGCTAAGGTTTATGACCTTTAAAGTCTTAGGGTTTAGCGAGCCAAAGCTAAGCTTTATAATCGTAAAATCTTACCTTTTGCAAGCAGAAAGCTTTCCTTTGAGGTCCATACCCCTAAGGTTTTTCAATCGCGAGTCAGAGTCCATGTCTTCCCAAACCTATGCTTTTGCGCTTTCAGCACCCTCTCTGAGTGCCCAAACATCGCGTTAAAAGTTCTTAATTTCCGATGAAACTTTCCGACAAATCGGCTGGCTCACGTCTCTTTTCTCCACCCGCAAACGTCAAGCTTTCCACCGGATGCGAAGGCAAAAATCAAAATTACCGATCACGTAACTTTTTCCCTTCCTTGCCCCATTATTAAAAATTAAATTTGTAACTTTGCAACTCTAAATCAATTTACAGAATGAAACCTATCGCAGAAAATAGTAGGTATAACATTATTCTTGGCGATTGCTTGTCCGTATTAAAAAAAATGGATGAGGAGTCGGTAGATTGTGTTGTTACTTCACCACCCTATTGGGGGATGCGGAGCTACGACAATGCTGAGGCAGAGGAAGAAATTGGTAACGAAGAGACGTTTGAACAATATCTTGAACGGCTTGTTGCTGTTTTTGATGAGGTGAAACGAGTTCTTCGTAAAGACGGTTCTTTTTGGTTGAATCTGGGTGACAAGTATGTGAATAAGGCGTTGCTTGGAATGCCTTGGCGAGTGGCGATAGCCTTGATGGATTGCGGATGGATTTTACGTAACGATGTTATATGGCATCAGTTGAAAGGAACACAGAGCTGTAAAGACCGGCTTAGGGACTCTTATGAGCATATCTTCCATTTCGTCAAG
The DNA here is from genome assembly GCA_017444365.1 of Prevotella sp. Taxonomy (GTDB): domain Bacteria; phylum Bacteroidota; class Bacteroidia; order Bacteroidales; family Bacteroidaceae; genus Prevotella. The sequence continues at coordinate 22,201 of JAFSWU010000126.1, read as the reverse complement.
TCAAAGAAGTATTACTATGATGCAGACGCAATCCGAATAAAGCCTTCACGTTTGCCATACGAAACGAATGGCATTGTTACCTCTTCCACAGGAGTGTCGGGTAAAAAGTATAGAAAGCTGATACATGAAAGTACAGAACTGACCGAACAAGAGAAAGTGAATGCCGAGAAAGCTTTGGACGAAGTCCTGGCAGAGGTAAAGAGTGGGTTGGTTAATGACTTCCGAATGACCATCAGGGGAGCTCAAAGAGCATGGCATAGTGATAATGTTAGTATAAGTGGAAGGGCAAAAGAATTGGTCAACCGCGGCTATTATATCATGAAGATGCATGCCAAAGGACATTTGCCTAACGATGTGTGGAATATCGTTACTGAAGATACATGGCGCACGGATAGTCATTGTGCAGTTTACCCTGAAGAATTGTTGCGTATCCCCATCTTATCTACGTGTCCAGAACATGGTATAGTTTTGGATCCATTTGTTGGAACAGGAACAACGGTCTCTGCTTCCATTAAATTTGGCAGAAGAGGAGTGGGAATTGACTTAAGCCCTGAATATGTCGATATATCTTTGAAACGAGTGAATCAAATATTGTTATGAAAAAACTGGAAAAGAGACCTTTGGAAGTCTTTTGCTATGATGTGGCCGATTCGTCAAAGACTTTTCGCCTTGCCATTAAGCAGCAATATTGTCGATACATCAAGAATACGTGTGTGAAACCTCGAAAAAGTGAACCCGATGTCAAGGTCGGAATTTGCTCAATTGGCTCGACTGTTAATAAAGGAGAGGAGATAAAACCAGTTATTATCTGCCCACAACGGTTCAAGGAAGAATCTATGTTTGAGGTCATTCGAGAAAAATATTTGAGCAACTGGAAGAACGTGAAATGGATACCAGAGGTGAGTATCGGAGTTGGGGGCAGTATTGATTTCGTCGCAGTAGAAGTTGATGATAAAGATCATATTCAAGATTTTCTTTGTGTTGAGATTCAAGCTGCAGGTACAACAGGGTCGCCTTATCCTTATGTTAAGGAATTGATAAATGATGGAAAGTTTTCTGGAAAAAAACATACCTACGGCATTAATTGGGCAAATGAATTTGCCAAGACCATGATGCAACAGGCCTATAAGAAGGGTAAGATTGTAGAGAGTTGGAACCGAAAGATAGTTTTTGTTGTTCAGGACTTGGCCATGGAATATCTGAGAGCGACATGCGATTGTTCGATGGTGACGGATTATAATCCCTTGTATCCCGTAGATTTCTGTTCTTTTTCCATGAAATGGAAAGATAAGAAAAGATGGTCATTAGAATTCAGTCAAATCAATAGCACCACCATAGAAGGCATCAATCTGCTTCTTGGCGGTGCAAAAGTGAATGAATATCCGACGGAAGAAGAATTCATCCTTAATATTATAAGGAAAGGAGTTTCCGACGGCCTGCTAAAGAAACAATAATCTTATTGGGTAGTCAGCGCGGGGCACATGGCGAGTGCGCGGTTTTCTGCCGCCTCCATGATTTCGCGCTCGCCGGGGCCTTTGTCGTTGATGCCGCAGAGGTGCAGGATGCCGTGGATGATGACGCGGTGCAGTTCCTCGTTGTAGGAACGGTGGAACTGTTCGGCATTGGTGCGCACGGTGTCGAGCGAGATGACCAGGTCGCCGTTCACCGTGGAGCCTTCGTCGTAGTCGAAGGTGATGATGTCCGTGTAGTAGTCGTGTCCGAGGTATTCGCGGTTGACTTCCAGGATGCGCTCGTCGTTGACGAAGAGGTATCCCACTTCGCCCACGGTTCTTCCATACGTAGCTGCTACGGCACGAATCCAGGCTGTGGTCTGGCGTTTCTTGATTTGGGGCATGCTGATGCCTTCTGCGTTATATGTGATCATTGCTTTTACTTTTTTACCTTTTTACTTTTTTACCTTTTTACCCTTTTACTTTTTCGGAAGAAACTCGTCAATGGGATAGCCGAAATGAATCAGTTCGCGCAGCCCCGACGAGCTGATGCTCTCCATGCCTGGTTCGGCGAAGAGGATGACGGTTTCGATGCCTGCGATGCGGCGGTTGAAGTCCGACTGCTGGCGCTCAAACTCGAAGTCTTGCACCGAGCGTACACCCCGCACGAAGAACTGCGCACCTTCGCGGCGGGCAAACTGCACGGCCATGTCGCTGAAGGTCTTCACCTCGATGCGTGGTTCGCTCTTGTACAGGTCGGCAATGGCTTGTTGCCGTTCCTCAAGGGGATGCAGGTATTGCTTGCGCTCGTTGTGACCGATACCGATGATCAGGCGGTCGAAGAGCGGCAGGGCGCGGCGCACGATGGAGGCGTGGCCGATGGTGAAGGGGTCGAAAGACCCGGCGAAGATGGCTGTTCTCATAATGGTTGATGTCTTTTCTTCTATGTTGTTGTCCATTGGTTGACGATGGCTTCCACGATTTTCCTGCCGTCGGTGTGAAGCTGCCCACCGTCCATGTACCAGATTCGGTCGGCCTTTCGCAGTGCCAGCTCCAGGTCGTGCGTGGAGAGCAGAATGGCCTTCTGTTGCTCGTGGGCCAGCTGGTGCAGCAACGCCAATGTCTCCGTCTTGCTTTGGAAGTCGAGAAAGGCGGTGGGCTCGTCCAGCAGAATGACGGGAGTCTCTTGTGCCAGGGCCTTCGCGATGAATACTTTCTGTCGTTCACCGTCGCTGAGTGACTGTACTGGACGGTCTTGCAGCATGTCGATGCCGGTGAGGCGAAGGGCTGTTGTCACAGCTTCGTGGTCGGTTGGGCTGAGCGTTCCCCAGAAGTTGGTGTAGGGGGTGCGGCCCAGTGCCACCACCTCGCTGACGCTCATGTTCCCAAGCTTCGGTCTGTCGGTCAGCACCACGCCAATCAGCTTGGCGAGGGTTTGGCGGTCGGCTTGGTGTCGGGCATCGTGGGTGGCGGTGGTGCCATAGCAGATGGTGCCTGCCAGCAGTGGTTGGAAACCAGCCAAGGTGCGCAGCAGCGTTGACTTGCCGGTACCATTGCGTCCGATGAGGCAGGTCAGCTCGCCTGGCATGAGAGTTGCATCAAGACCTTGGGCCACAATCTTTGTCATTGTGCCCACTCTGTAACCGATGTCTGCATGCTGCAAAAGGATAGGTTCCATCGCTGCAAAGGTACGAAATTTATTATGAACTATGAACTATGAATTATGAATTATTTCGTACCTTTGCAGCAATTATGTCACAGACGTCACCCATATTGGAACTGCAACGGCAGCGCATGCTGCTCGAGATTGAGTACTACACGGAGAAGGAAGCCTTTCGCCGACAGACCGAGATGATTGGACTTCGGCGCAAGGTGAAGCGCGGAGATGCCTGGTTTCCCCTGCGTGTGGGCAAGAGCTATTACAACTCTCTGAACCAGTTGGCGGTGGAGGTACACCGCACGGCTGACGAGGAGATAGAGCATAACTTCGAATATGGGAGACCTGTATGCTTCTTCAAGGCGATACCACCCCTGACCCCTTCTAAACAGGAGGGAAAGGAAACCAACATTTCCTACTTTGCCTTTACGGGAATGGTGTCATACGTTGAGGATGACCGAATGGTTGTCACCGTGCCCGACGGCACCCGCCTGGCCGACCTGCAGTTCTCGGATGGGCAGCTGGGCATACAGCTCTTCTTCGACGAGACTTCCTATCGGTTGATGTTCGATGCCTTGGAGCGCGCCATCAACGCACGGGGCAACCGGCAGGCTTACCTCCGGGATTTGTTTTATACAAGGAGTTCTGCTAATCATACCTCCAACCTCTTACCTCTAACCTCTAACCTCCCCACGGTGAGCCTTCCCTGGCTGAACCCCACACAGGAGCGGGCGGTGAACGAGGTGCTGCGGGCCAAGGATGTTGCCATCGTGCATGGTCCTCCTGGGACGGGAAAGACCACCACCCTCGTTGAGGCTATCTTTGAGACGTTGCATCGAGAGAGTCAGGTGCTGGTTTGTGCTCAGAGCAACATGGCGGTGGATTGGATCTCGGAGCGGTTGGTTGACCGCGGGGTGAGCGTGCTGCGCATCGGCAATCCCACCCGTGTGAACGACAAGATGCTCTCCTTCACCTATGAGCGACGTTTCGAGGCCCATCCCGACTATCCGCAGTTGTGGAGCATCCGTAAGGCTATCCGTGAGCTGAGAAGTCAGTGCAAGCGAGGCTCAGAAAGCTGGCATCAGAAGATGGACCGACTGAAGAGCCGCGCTACGGAACTCGAGATACGGATCAATGCCGAGCTCTTTGACGAAGCTCGTGTCATTGCTTGTACCCTGACAGGTGCTGCCAACCGGTTGCTGGAGCGGCAGAAGTTCCATACCCTGTTCATCGATGAGGCTGCACAGGCTCTGGAGGCTGCCTGTTGGATTGCTATCCGCAAAGCGTCGCGAGTGGTCTTTGCGGGCGACCACTGCCAGTTGCCGCCTACCGTGAAGAGCATCGCCGCCTTGAAAGCCGGCCTCGGCAAGACGCTGATGGAGCGAATCGTGGAGAACCATCCGCAGGCGGTAACGCTGCTGGAAGTGCAATACCGCATGAACGAAGAAATCATGCGTTTCTCTTCCGACTGGTTCTATGGCGGCAGGGTGAAGAGTGCCCCGCAGATTAAGTACCGTAGCATTCTCGACTACGACATCCCCATCGAGTGGCGGGATACGAGGTGCGAGGAAGCCCCCTCCGGCTCCCCCATGGGGGAGAGTGAAAGAGGTGGAGAGGAGTTTGTGGGCGAGACCTTCGGACGAATCAACAAGCGGGAGGCTACACTGACGCTTGAAGAACTGCAACGCTATTTCACCAAGATTGGCAAGACGCGCATTCTGGAAGAACGGATTGACGTGGGTGTGATCTCGCCCTATCGGGCACAGGTGCAGTACCTGCGCCAGCTTATCAAGAAGCAAGAGTTCTTCAAACCTTACCGGAAGCTAATCACAGTAAACACCGTCGATGGCTTCCAAGGACAGGAGCGCGATGTGATAGTCATCTCGCTGGTGCGTTCTAACGACGAAGGACAGATTGGGTTCTTGCGTGACCTGCGCCGCATGAATGTGGCCATCACCCGTGCCCGAATGAAGCTCATCATTCTTGGAGACCCTGATACACTCACCCGCCATCCGTTCTACCGCAAGCTCTGGGAATATGTGGAGGGACTAAAAGAAGAAAGTCCCCAAGTTTGCACTTGAGGACTTTCCTGTTGGTATCTTCTGAGTGAAGTTGTTTACGGTTTATTTGTATTCTGTGTGGCTGCCTTCGCCATCAACGATGACACAACGGTTCTTGTCGTTCTCAGAGAAAGGCTGTACGGTGTCACCCTTGGCATCGGTAGCGATGCGGTTGCCGTCGGCATCGAACTTCTTCACCATTTCCTCCTTGAAGGTTTCTGCACGTTTCTTTGAATACTCCATGTTGACCTTGGCAGTACCAGTGCCCTTGTCGGCATAGCCTGTCACGGTTACTTGTGAATCGGGATTGCGCTTCATGAAGTCGGAAATCTTGTTCATCTTGGCTTCGTTACCGGCAGGATGGCTCTCGCGGATGTTGTAGAACACCTCCTCGTGCAGTTTCTCCTTGATGACAACGGGCTTTTTCTCTTCAACGATGACGGGAGCGGGAGCAACATCCTCAGTCTTGGTCTCCATGATCTCCTGAACAACGGGAAGGGCTACGGGAGCTGGCTTTGCATACTTCTTGCCCAGGCGTACGCTGACACCGAGCATGGCTGTCCATTGCCAGTCGTCAGCATTGTTGCGCTTGGAGTTGAAACGGTCGTCAAGGCTATTGGCGTTTACTTCCAGTGAGATGCCGACAGGCTTCGTTACGTCGGTCTCCACTCGCAGACCTGCACGAAGGTTGTGAACCAGGCGGCTGCTCTTCCATGCAAAGGGAGTTTGAATGGAGGGATACTCAGCAAGAATTCCCTTCAACTCATCATTATCCCACGCACGTGTCAAACCGAAACCACCCAGAACGATGAAGTTAAGGGCATGGTTGGGCTTCTTACTGAACAGGTTGGTCATGTTGACCAGCAGGTCTAAGTCGGTTGTGACATACTTCCATGTGTATTTTCTTCTGTAGTTTTCAAAACCACTCTTGGCCTTACCACCATTGGCATGGAGACGTAATCCGAAGGCAGGTGTGAAGTAGTGTCCAATGGAAAATGCACCGGTGGGGGTTATCAACTTGTCTTTTCTGTACTGTGTGGTTGTCATCTGGACACCGCCTTGGGCTTCTATAAACGTCCAAGATTTCAGCTGACCTCTTTCATCCTCTTGCGCCGAAACAGCACCAACCAGCAGCAAGGAAAGGGCTGCTGTCGTTAGTAGTCTTTTGGTATTCATGTTGTTGTTATTTAAAGTTAAATGTCTTTTCATGTGCAAAGAAACACAAAAAATATTAAAACAGCAATATTTTCACAAGTTTTTTTGTTCAGTTGAGTTTTTTTTCATTGTTTGCCGTCCAGAAGAATGAATGAAGCCCAAAAGAAAGGACTACTGAAGTCGGCATTGGGATATTCCCTAACGGTCTTTTGTGCTTCTAAGAAGGCCGCATGCTTGGAAAGCCCTTCCGACAATTTTGAGTAGAAAGTGGTCATCATGAGGTCTGTGGCTCGGTCGCTGACGCTCCACAAACTCATGAGTAGAGATTTGGCACCGGCTTTCTTGAAACCTCTTTGTATGCCGAATACTCCGTCGTCCTTGATTTCACCTAATCCTGTCTGGCAGGCCGACAGCACCACAAGCTCTGCGCTGCTCAGATCGGTCTTGGCAATCTCCTTGGCCGTCAGCACACCATCGTCCAGTTCATAGGGAACTCTGTTGCCAGTCAGTGTGTAGTTGGCACCGGAAAGAAGCAACCCAGAGAAGTTCAAGGCGTTGTCGATGTCGTTGTCGTCATTGGTAGTCATAAATGCCAGCATGCGGTTGCCTTGCTTGATATCATTCTCGGAAATGTAAAAGCCGTGGGTGGCAATATGGATCAGGTGAATGGCATGGCCGCTCAATGACTTGAAGGATTCTTCAATGCCTTTCTCTTTCAGGAAGAAGGTTGTGTTGATGCCATTCATCATGAGTTGTTCGCCAATGTTTTCTGCTTCGTGCAGTGTGCCTTCGAGATAGCTCACGCTGCCGCGGGTGGTAAGCTGGTCAATGGCTCGGAGCTCGCTGCTGAAGTAGATATCGTCTTCGTTGAATTCCTCGTATTCCGTCATGGCAACGTCGTAGTTCAGGTCCTTTGCCTGTTCATGCTCGCTCTTGATCTCCGCGAGGTTCATGTCGTATGTCAGTCCACCATAGACTACGGCATTCTCTATGGGAGTATGGTGGATGTGTTGTGCTAGTGTCTTAGTAGAAGAGAGGCGATAGAGCTGGTAGCGGTCGTTGATTCTGACGTTTTCTTCGCAGAAGAGATTCTCAATGCCCAGTTGATAGAAGATGCCGGCAGGCGAGAAATAGATATTCTTTACTCCTTCCAACTCTTTCATGATGGGTTTCCAAATCATAGAGCCGAACTCAGTGTTGTTGTAAACAGCATCAATACCCATACGGTTGGCGAGGGCGTGTTTCAAAGAGAGCCCCATGAAGTCGATGTCCTTGATGTCTGCCTCGCTGAAAAGGCGGATGATGTGTGGAGCTGTCCACCCTTTGCGCAAGAGCAGTGCTACATACGTGCGACCAACACCAAGAAGATCCACCACGGCAAACTCGATGGCGGCATCTTCTGAGGACAGCCCATCAGACACTTGTGTCAGGTTCACGTTCAGGTTCTCCGTAAAATCACCATACTCCTTACAGCTTTTCACCAGGTCGCGTTCTAAGTCGTAAATCTGTCGGTTGAGTTGTTCCGTGTCCTGTGTGCGTTCAGTTACGGGCAATTTCAGGGCAAAATCCTTTTGCTCGTAAAGACTGATGAGTTGGTTGTATTTTTCCAGTAACTCGGTATTGTTGCTCTTTCGAAGTAGGTTGCGGAAATCGATGTCTGAGTTCAGCAAGATTCCTTTCATAAAGAGCAGGGCATTATAGGCATCAGTTGCCATTTGTGTGTTGCTGGGATCCATATATGCCAAGAGGGGGGCATACTTGAAAACGTATTGCTTGGAGTTCCAGTAGCGCTCGCGCTCGTTGCTGGTGAGGTGCAGGAAGTTCGTCTTGATTTGTGCGGACTGCATGTCTATTGCCTTGGTGTAATAGTCAACGGCTTGTTTCTGGTTTCCTATCTTACTGTAATAGACAGCTTGATTGTAGTACAACGGGATATTGTCGGGGTGTTCAGTTCCCAAGAGGCTTTCATGCAGTTCGATGGCTTGCGTGTTGTATTTCACGGCCAGTTCAAAACAGTCGCTCATGAAGTTGTATAGTCCGAGGTTTCCCAAGATCTTGGCATATACCGTGCTCAGCGTGTCTTTCTGTTGCTGATATATCTCGGATGCCTGATGAGCGTAGTCGATGGCGCGGATATAATCATCTGCATGGAAATAGAGAATGGAGATATTGTTCAGCGCCTGACCGAAGTAAACGCTCTTGTCCTGGTTTTTGCGGAACAAGTCCAAAGCTTGTTCGGCAGTTTGCAGTCCTTCTTCCTTCTTGTTATTGTTGAACAGGTAGGTGGCAATGATGCCCAGTGAAGAAGCAATGCTGAGGGTATCCTTGCGTCGCTCGAAGATGGAAAGGGCCTTGCGTTCCTGGTTGATGGCGCGTGTATAATTGCCGTTGGAGGCGAAGACGGCTCCTTGTTTGCTCAGTGACTGGGCGTATTTTAAATTCTGGTTCTCGCCCAATCCCTCACTGATCTTGTCGCTTTCGTTACTTAGTTCGTCAGCTTTTCCCAGGTCTCCAAGGTTCTTGTAGTTTGTTGACAGATCGCTCATACAGCGAATGTAGTCCGGGTGGTTCTTGCCAACAAACCGCTCAATGATGGGCATGGCGGTTTCAATGAGTCCTACGGCTTCTTTGAAATTGTGAACATGCGACTGGAATGTTGCCAGGTTGACAAGTACCTTGGCATAGGCCAGCGTGTTGGATTGTCCGGCTTTCTCATATCCATTCTTGGCTTCTTTGGCATATTCGATGGCATCAGGGTAGTTGCCGGCTTTGGCGAGGCGGATGGACTGGTTGTTGAGGATGGTGGCATAGGAAGCGCCATCTTCTTCCAAACGTTTCTGAGCTTCCTTGCGTGCTTTGGCAGACATCTTCTCTGCTTTGTCCGTTTGTTTTGCCTGATAGTAGAAAACCAACAGGCAGTTCAGCAAGTTGGCATACTCGGGAGTTCCCTTCTTGATGTATTTAAGAGCCTGCTCGCCGCACTCAATGGCCTTCTGGTAGTCTCCTTCTTCTCCTCGTGCAGCATAATACGACCCCATGTTGCTGAGTGCGATGTTGTAATAGTTGTGTTTCTCACCATATTCTTTCTTATACATGGATAGTGCCTCTTCCGCCGTGGTGATGGAGAGACTGTAATCGCCTTTCTGTGCATAATAGGTGGCAAGGTCACTGATGGCACTGGCACATTGTCCTTGTGTGCAGTCGGGTGCTGTTCGGCGTACGGCGACAATCTCCTGTTGCAGCTCGATAGCTTTTTCTATCTGTCCTTTGGAAACTGCCCTTCGTGCCAGATAGTTAAGGACTCCGGTATAGGCAAAATTCTTTTGGATTTTTTCTTGGTTGAACAATTGGACATAGGTAGCGTATAGGCTGTCAGTTTCGGGTTCCCTCCTCCTGTACGCTTTGTCAGCTTCGTTCAGTAAGCGGTCGAGCTCCTTGGTTTGTGCGGAAAGCGTAAGTGGAATAGCGGTAAATAGATATAGCAGAAAGGTAATTTTCTTCAACATGTATGCTTGCTTTTATTCTTTTGAGATGTTTTTGTTACAGATGGAATCTGCTTGGCAACGACGAATGGTGTCTGTAGGTGTGGCGGGTTGAGAGATAAACAAGGAGTCCACTTGATCTCGGAAAATGGTCGTTGCATTATCGGTCTCCACGGTGTTCGTCACGAGATTGCCTTTCAGGTTTTTGACGATGTAGGCAAAATACTGAGGTGTCACTGTTTTTTCTGATCCACTTTGATTTTTGATCATTGTTTCGATGGTTCCCGTGCATTTCCCTTTCAGGGTGTAGAGCTTCTTGTTGGCATGGTCGAAGAGCCTGATGATACCTTTCTCGGGAATAGACAGGTTGTCATTCGGTGTCAGCCTTTGGCGCACGGCGATCGTTTTTTGTGTCTTTCCTTCGGTTTGCGTAATGTTACCCGTGACGGCATATACGATGAATTTCTGTGCATGAAGTACTGATACGCTCATCAATAGAAATAATATGACAAATAGATTTTTCATTGTGATGTTTTTTTATGTTTGATTGATTGTTTAGTTCTATATCTCGTTTGCATAAATGGATTTACGCCAGATGTTGAAGTTGAACTTCTTGAGCAAGGCGAGGATTCCCTTGTAGATAAGTCTTGCCTCTCCGGTAAATACGATGACACTAAGTGCCAGGAGGGTGTCTATATAATAGTTGGCTTTCACATAGAGGAGGAACGACGTCCATGTCAGGATAACCATAATGGAAAAATAGATGAGCTTGACATAGAATCCCGATGCAGTGATGAATATCATGAGCGCACTCTTTCTGTGACGGGCATACGACTTGAATGTCGTGTCAATCATATTGGTGAGACACCCGACGATGAATGCGAGAAGAATACACCAGAAGAAACCAGCCTCACTGACGCTATAACCTTCAATCATGGAAAGAGTGGCATAGGCGATGACTTCCAACCCCGACATCTTTCCCGTGGGTGTATAGTGCTTGTCACTTTCTTCTTTTGTCGTACCCAACAACACGATGCGGTTGCGAATCAGTTCAGGGTGCTGACTCAGTTCCTGCCATCCGACAACAGGAAAGTTCACGGGCTTATAGTTGATGATGTGGTCGGTACGCAGGTTCTCAATGTCAAGACCTTCGGCCTTGGTAATCTGTGCAGGAAGTGAAAGCACCTTTTTCCCATGATAAGGATAACTGACATGATACCGCCGTATGCTGCGTGCATCGTCGGTCATGGCATTGGTAAAGCCTTCGGTGACAGGTACGTCTGACGTGAAGAAAGAATGTACGGCATTGGTAAACTCTTTTCCATTATAGTCCAACAGCTTAAAAGCAACAACCGCTTTGTCGGCACAGCCAAAGAAGGCTTCCGTCAACGCCTCGTCGCCCATGATGTCGTCTTTATGCCCCTCAAAGATAATATCCACACCCAGCCGGCGGGGTTCCATTTCCGTAATCTGTTCCACCACATGTGCAATGCTGTCGCGATGGTGCAGCTCCGTCATATCCACCAAGGTGATGAGATCTGACGTCTCTCGCTCATCGCTCATGTTCATGATACGGTAATAGATGCTTGACATGGTGAAACTCTTGATGGCCCGTCCAACAGGATTCAGGAAAGAAAAATTGAACGTACACACGACCAAGATGCCAATGATGGACAAGGCGACAAGAGACACAATGGCATGATCAGGATGGAGAAGTCGTTTGTATATTTCTTTGAAATTCTTCATGTAGTTTGCGCGATATGTGAGTTATATAAAATGCAAAAATAAGGTATATTATTTAAAATAACAAATTTTTCACTCTGTTTTTAAGAAATAATGTGTATCTTTGCGGGATAAAATCAAAAAGTATGTCATCAGTAGAAATTAAGAAGGTTCAGTCGAAACGAGACTTGAAGACTTTTATTGAATTCCATTATGACCTATATAAAGGTAACAAATACGACGTGTTGAGTCTTTATGCCGATGAGATAGCCACGTTGAGCAAAGATAAAAATGCAGCATTCGAGTTTTGTAAGGCAGAATATTTCCTGGCTTATAAAGACGGACGTGTGGCAGGACGTGTGGCAGCGATTATCAATGAACGTGCCAACGCCAAGTGGAACCAGCGTCGGGTGCGCTTCGGATGGATTGACTTTATCGATGATACAGACGTGTCTGCCGCCTTGTTGAAGGCTGTTGAAGACTATGGTCGCGAGAATGGGATGGATGAGGTTTGTGGCCCGTTGGGCTTTACCGACCTCGATCCAGAGGGTATGCTTATCTGGGGGTTCGACCAGTTAGGCACCATCTCCACCATTTACAACTATCCCTATTATCCCCAACACATGGAGCATATGGGGGGATGGGAAAAAGACAACGACTATGTGGAGTTCAAGCTCTTTGTTCCCGACAAGATTCCTGAGAAGTACTCCAAGATAGCACAGATGATAGAGAAGCGTTACAACCTTCATGTCAGGAAAGTGTCGAAGCGCGAGGTGCTGAAGGGAGGATACGGGCTGAAGATATTCCATATTATCAACGAGACCTTCCGCGACCTTTATGGATATTCAGAGCTTACCGACCGTCAGATTATGCAATATCTCGACCGCTTTATGATTGCCATTGACATGGACTTGGTGACGCTGGTGGAAGACTGGAACACCCCCGACCACAAATTGGTGGGTGTGGGTATTACGCTGCTCTCGCTCTCACGTGCTGTACAGAAATGTCATCGTGGCCGATTATTCCCCTTCGGTTGGTGGCATTTGCTCAAAGTCCTGAAATTCCATAAGACCGACATCGTGGACCTGTTGCTGATAGGTGTGCTACCCGAATATCGCATGAAAGGTGTCAACGCCATGATGTTCTATCACCTGATTCCTTACTATCAGAAGTATGGAATCAAGTGGGGTGAGACCAACGTCGAGATGGAGACAAACGATAGTGTGCAGAGCCAGTGGCAGTATCTGGAAACGGAGATGCACAAACGTCGCCGTTGCTATATCAAAAGATTGGACAACGAACCGTCAGTTCGTCAGGATGTCAAGAGCCAGGGAGTTTGAGAATGATTGAAATAAGGAGAATAGCCAATAATAATCGTTCTGAGCTGAAGCAATTCGTTGAGTTCAGATACCGTTTGTATCTGGATTGTGAGTATGCCGTCCCTTTTCTGCACATGGATGAGATTGATACGCTCAACAGTGATAAGAACAAAAGCTTTGAATGCTGCGAGGCCGAATACTTTATGGCCTATATCGATGGAAAGCCAGTGGGAAGGGTTGCCGCTATCATCAACCACAGGGCCAACGAACATTGGCAGAATAAGGTGGTTCGATTTGGCTGGCTGGACTTTATCGATGATATCCGTGTCAGTAGGGCTTTGTTGAAGACAGTGGAAAAGTGGGGGCGTGAGCGTGGCATGGAGAAGATGGTTGGCCCGATGGGGTTCACCGACATGGACCGCGAGGGGATGCTTGTTGAGGGTTTTGACGAGCTTGCAACCATGTATGCCAACTACAACTATGCCTACTATCCACAACACATGGAACAAATGGGCTTTGTGAAGGATAATGACTATCTGGAATACAGAATCAAAGTGCCTGAGGTGGTTCCCGAGAAATTTGACAAGCTGGCAGAAATGGTGGAGAACCGCTATAACCTGCATGTGCGAAAAGTGACGCGTCATGAACTGTTGCATGAGGGATACGGTAAGAAATTCTTCGACATTGTGAATGCCACCTATAATGAGCTCTATGGTTACTCGGGACTTTCAGATGGCCAGATAGACCAGTTGGTGAACTTCTACATTAAAATTGCCGACCTGAACTTGGTGACAGCCGTGGAAGACTGGAACAACGACCACAAGTTTGTGGGCTTTGGCATCACCTTCCCGTCGTTCTCCATCGCTTTGAAGAAATGTGGAGGAAAGTTGTTCCCCATTGGTTGGTGGCAGTTGCTGCGAACCATCAAGTGGCATAAGACAGACACTGTCGATCTGTTGTTGATAGGCGTGTTGCCAGAGTATCGGTCGAAAGGTGTCAACTCACTTATCTTCAACGATCTGATCCGGCAGTTCCAACGCTATGGATTCAAGTGGGCTGAAGCTATGAATCAGATGGAGACCAATACCCATGTGCAAAGCCAGTGGCAGTATTTGGAGGCACGGCAACACAAACGTCACCGCTGCTATCGCAAGAATATAGTAAAAGGAACAACAACGAAAAAGATTCATAAAACATAGAAACAATGTCAGATATCGATAACAACCTAAATCCAGAGTTCACCCCTGTTGACTATACTGACGAAAACATCCGGCACTTGTCTGACATGGAGCATGTGCGTACCCGTCCTGGTATGTACATCGGTCGATTGGGCGACGGCTCATTGCCCGAAGATGGCATCTATGTGCTACTGAAGGAGGTCATTGATAACTCTATCGATGAGTTCAAGATGCGTGCCGGAAAGCGCATCGAGGTTGATATCGACGAGAACCTGCGCGTCTCAGTGCGGGACTACGGGCGCGGCATTCCGCAAGGCAAGCTCGTTGAGGCCGTCAGCGTACTGAACACAGGTGGTAAGTACGACTCGAAAGCTTTCAAAAAGTCGGTAGGACTGAATGGTGTCGGTGTGAAGGCTGTGAATGCCCTCAGCTCTCGCTTTGAGGTGAAGAGCTTCCGAGAGGGGAAGGTGCGCTCCCTGGTGTTCGAGCGTGGACAGTTGCAGAGCGACCAGACGGAAGGCTCGGCAGACGAAAACGGAACCTATATCTTCTTTGAGCCCGACAACACCCTCTTCAAGGGTTATCAGTTCCACAACGACATTGTCGAGATTATGCTCCGCAACTACACCTATCTGAATTCGGGGCTTGCCATCATGTACAACGGCAGGCGAATCATCAGTCGCAACGGGCTGGAGGATTTGCTCAACGACAATATGACCAACGACGGTCTCTATCCCATCATCCACATGAAGGGCGAAGACATCGAGATTGCCTTCACCCATACCAACCAGTATGGCGAGGAGTATCACTCGTTTGTCAACGGACAGCATACCACGCAGGGCGGAACTCATCAGAGTGCCTTTAAGGAGCACATCGCCCGCACCATCAAGGAGTTCTTTGGGAAGTATGAGTATGCCGACATCCGCAACGGTTTGGTGGCAGCCATTGCCATCAATGTGGAGGAGCCCGTTTTCGAGAGTCAGACGAAAATCAAGTTGGGTTCCACGCAGATGGCTCCCGATGGTGACAGTATTAATAAATATGTGGGCGACTTCATCAAGCAGCAGGTGGACAATTATCTTCACATTCATCAGGATGTGGCCGAGGTCATTGAGGGAAAGGTGAAGGAAAGTGAGCGTGAGCGCAAGGCAATGGCCGGTGTGACCAAGCTGGCCCGCGAGCGTGCCAAGAAGGCCAACCTCCACAACCGCAAGCTGCGCGACTGCCGCATTCACTACAGCGATGTGAAGAATGAGCGCAAAGAGGAAAGTTGCATTTTTATCACAGAGGGCGACTCTGCCAGTGGAAGCATCACCAAGAGCCGCGATGTCAACACGCAAGCGGTATTCTCACTTCGTGGCAAACCGCTCAACTCGTTTGGACTGACCAAGAAAGTGGTTTATGAGAACGAGGAGTTCAATCTCCTGCAGGCGGCTCTCGATATTGAAGATGGGCTCGACACCTTGCGTTACAACAAGGTCATCGTTGCTACCGATGCCGATGTCGATGGCATGCACATCCGTCTGCTCATCATCACGTTCTTCCTGCAGTTCTTCCCCGACCTCATCAAGAAGGGTCATGTCTATGTGTTGCAGACACCGCTCTTCCGAGTGCGCAACCGTCGTACGAAGATCAAGAACAAGAAAGTGATTGCCAGCGAGGACGAAAAGCTTTCCGCCACCTCTACTCAGCAAAAGAAAAGCGATTTCATCACCCGCTATTGCTATAGCGAGGAAGAACGTGCACAGGCCATCAAGGACCTTGGCCCGGATCCCGAGATCACCCGATTTAAAGGTCTTGGCGAGATTTCGCCCGATGAGTTTGTGCATTTCATAGGACCCGACATCAGGCTTGAGCAGGTCACCCTTCACAAGAACGATCAGGTGCAGAAGCTTTTAGAGTACTATATGGGAAAGAACACCTCGGAGCGTCAAAGTTTCATCATTGATAATCTGATTGTCGAGGAAGACCGTCCCGAAGACGAGACGAATTAACAAAAACCCAAATACACAACAACAGGCAATGAAGACATTTCTTTATAGCATCATACTCTTGTCCATGCTCCCCTCCTGTCTGTGGGCGCAAAAAATCAACGAGCAGCAGTTGAGAAAATTGCACATGGCGGAGATGGCCATCAACCAACTATATGTAGATACCGTCAACGAGGAGAAGTTGGTGGAGGATGCCATTCGTGGCATGCTGGAGAAGCTGGACCCCCACTCTGCTTATGCCACAGCCAAGGAAACCAAGGCCATGAACGAACCGCTGCAAGGTTCTTTCGAAGGCATTGGTGTGCAGTTCAACATGGTGGAAGACACACTCCTTGTTATTCAGACCATCACCAACGGCCCTTCTGAGAAAGTGGGCATCCTTGCCGGCGACCGTATCGTTGCGGTCAACGACACCGCCATCGCCGGTGTGAAGATGTCGAAGGAGGACATTATGAAACGGCTGCGCGGTAAAAAGGGAACCAAGGTCAGGTTGGGAATTGTCCGCCGTGGCATTCCCGGGCAGCTGACGTTTGTTGTCATCCGCGACAAGATTCCCATTCACACCCTTGATGCCTATTACATGCTCACGCCTACGGCCGGATATATCCGTATCGGTTCTTTCGGTGCAACGACCTACAACGAGTTCATGGCGGCAGCCGACACGCTTGAGAAGCGTAGTGGCGGCAAGATGAAGGAACTGGTTATCGACCTTCAGGACAATGGTGGCGGCTACCTGCAGACCGCTGTTCAGATTGCCAACGAGTTCCTCGATGACAAGGACCTCATCGTATATACAGAGGGAAGGGTAGCACCGCGGCAGGACTATCATGCGCAGGGTAACGGACGCTTCCGCAAGAATATCAGGGTCATTGCGCTGATCAACGAATACTCGGCTTCGGCATCAGAGATTGTGACAGGCGCGTTGCAGGACAACGACCGTGCGCAGGTGGTTGGACGCCGCTCCTTTGGAAAAGGACTGGTACAACGCCCCATAGAGTTCCCCGACGGTTCTATGATGCGGTTGACCATTGCCCATTATTATTCACCCTCCGGTCGATGCATCCAGAAACCCTACGTGAAAGGCGAGGGGCGTGAGTATGCTGAAGACATTGAGCGCCGCTTCAAGCATGGCGAGCTCTATTCTGCCGATAGCATCCACTTTGCCGACTCGCTGAAGTTCTATACGCTGCGTGAGCATAGACCCGTCTATGGCGGAGGCGGCATCATGCCCGACCATTTCGTTCCGCTCGACACAACCAAGTTCACCCGGATGTATCGGCAGATGGCTGCCAAGAGCATTGTCATCAATGCCAATCTGAAGTATATCGACAAGCATCGCAAGCAACTGCAAAAGACTTATCCCACCTTTGAAGAGTTCCGCGCTCGTTACGAGCTGCCCGACGGGGTCGTCGCGGATGTGATGGCCGAGGCGGAGAAGGCAAAGATCAAGGCGGCAGATGATGAGGAGCGGAAGCGCACCGTGAAGACCCTCAAGTGGCAGATGAAGGCACTTGTGGCACGTGACTTATGGAACATGAGCGAATACTTTGCCATCTATAACGAGCAGAACGACATTGTGAAGAAGGCTGTAGAGCTGTTGAAATAAACTGTATGGCAGATACCCCCCTTAATTAAGAAATGTACGTATGAAGAAGAGCATCCTATTGGCACTCGCTTGTCTGGTCTCCATAATCGTGCAGGCGCAGATGATGGAACCAGTGAAGTTCTCGTCAACGCTGAAGAACCTTGACAATGCCGAGGCAGAGATTGTGTTCAGTGCCACCATCGACGACGGTTGGCATGTGTATTCTACCGAACTGGGTCAGGATGGTCCCATCTCAGCCTCATTGCACGTTAACCGCATGGAGGGTGCGGAGCTGGTGGGCAAGCTCCGTCCGCGTGGTAAGGAGGTCAGACAGTTCGACCCTATGTTTGGCATGGAGCTTCGTTTCTTTGAACATCGTGCCACGTTTGTGCAGCGCATCCGCTATACCAAGCCCCAGCATGCGATAGACGTCTATCTGGAATATGGTGCCTGCAACGACCAAATGTGCATGCCACCGAGTGAGGTCGCCTTCAAACAGACGGGGAAGAGCCCTGTCCAGGCCTCTCAAAAAGAAGGTGAGAGCCCCCTTCTAACCTCCCCCAAGGGGGAGGAAGCCGTTTCTGCGAGTGCTGATACACTCCTCCCCCCTGAGGGAGGTCGTGAGGGGGCTCTTTTCTCCCCCTCGGGGGAGTCAAAGGGTGGTCTTTCTCTCTATACCCCCTCCATCAAGGAGTTGCAAGCCTTTGGCGGTGCCGACAATATTGCCAACCACTCTTGGATTTATATTCTCCTGATGGGATTCGTGGGCGGACTGTTGGCTGTGTGCATGCCCTGTATCTGGCCCATCATCCCGATGACCGTGAGCTTCTTCCTCAAGCGTGCCAAGGACGACAAGCGCCGTGGCATTCGCGATGCCATGACCTACGGCCTTTCCATCATTATTATCTATTTGGCATTAGGTCTGATTATCACCAGTCTGTTTGGTTCCGACACGCTGAATGCCATGTCCACCAATGCCGCTTTCAATATCTTCCTTTTCGTCCTGTTGGTGGTGTTCGCCCTGTCGTTCTTCGGCTGGTTTGAGCTGAGCCTGCCCGATAAGTGGGCCAATGCCGTTGACAGCAAGGCTTCCTCGACAAGCGGACTGCTCTCCATCTTCCTCATGGCATTCACGCTTGTTTTGGTGTCGTTCTCCTGTACGGCTCCCATCGTGGGATTGTTGCTTGTCGAGACCGCCACAAGCGGCAACTGGACCGCGCCTGCGCTGGGCATGTTCGGTTTTGCCTTGGCGCTGGCCCTGCCCTTCACCCTCTTTGCCCTGTTCCCCTCTTGGCTGAAACAGGCACCGAAGTCGGGCTCGTGGATGAACACGTTGAAGATAGTGCTCGGTTTCATCGAGCTGGCATTTGCCTTGAAGTTCTTCTCTGTGGCCGACCTCGCCTACGGCTGGCACCTCTTGGACCGCGAGGTGTTCCTCTCCCTTTGGATTGTCATCTTCGCACTCTTGGGGGCATATCTCTGTGGCTGGCTGAAGTTCCAGACCGATGCCATCAACTCCGATGGCAAGCCCATGCCCGTTGTCTGCATCATGGGCGGACTGGTGTCATTGGCTTTTGCCGTCTATATGTTGCCTGGACTTTGGGGAGCTCCCTGCAAGGCCGTTTCAGCTTTTGCCCCACCCATGAACACGCAGGACTTCAACCTGAATACACGCTCCGTTGAGGCTCACTATACCGATTATGAGACGGGCATGGCCGCTGCTCGCGCACAGGGCAAGCCTGTGCTCCTTGACTTTACCGGCTTCGGCTGTGTGAACTGTCGGAAGATGGAGGCTGCCGTTTGGACTGACCCGCGTGTGGCGGATATGCTCACCAAGGACTTTATCCTCATTTCCCTTTACGTGGATGACCGTGCCAAGCTGCCACAGCCCTTCGTGGTCACTGAGAATGGAGCAGAGCGTGTTATGACCACCGTGAAGGAAAAGAACAGCTGGCTGCAGGCTCATAAGTTCGGTGCCAACACCCAGCCGTTCTATGTGGCTGTCGATGCTGATGGCCGTCCGCTTGGCCCTTCCCATAGTTATAAGGAAGACGTTCCGGCGTTCCTCCACTTCCTGCAAGGAGCACTCGACCAGTACAAGAGCCTATGAGTTGCATGGTGCCCACACAACCCGAGCCGTGGCTCAACGAGGCGACGCAGGAGTTCGTGCGCCAGCATGCTGATGATGACGTGCGCCAGCTTGCCCTGCAAGGCACGAAGTCGAAGGAGGTCAACCTGCAGCGGGCACTCGACCAGATTCGTGGCAGACAGACGGCACAACGGAAACTCCCCACCTGGGCGGCGAACAGCGAAATCTGGTATCCACCGCATCTCTCCATGGAACAGTGTTCCAGCGAACAGACCGCGCGTTATAAGGCCCGCCTCGTTTGCCGACTACTTTCCTCTTCTCCTCTCCCCCTTGGGGGAGCCGGAGAGGGGGCGTTTCATCTTCCCTTTTTCGTCGATCTCACCGGAGGCTTTGGTGTTGACTTCGCTTTCATCGCCTCAGGACTCTTTACCCCTTCCTCTTCTCTCCCCCTCGGGGGAGCCGGAGAGGGGTTGTTTAGGGGAGCTGGAGAGGGGTTGTACGTAGAGCAGCAGCCCCACCTTTGTGAGCTTGCCCGTCACAACTTTCAGGCGTTAGGGTTGCATGGTGTGGAGGTCATCAATGGCGATGGAACCGAGTATTTGCATACGCTCACACACGCCAGAGTCATTTTCCTCGACCCCGCACGCCGCGATACCCATGGTGCCAGGACTTATGCCATCAGCGACTGTACACCCGACGTGCTCGCCCTTCGCGATGAATTGCTCCAAAAAGCCGACCATGTCGTTGTGAAACTCTCACCCATGCTCGACTGGCATCAGGCCGTGGAGCAACTGCAAGCCGTTACAGAGGTGCATATCCTCTCCGTCGGCAACGAGTGCAAGGAACTGCTCTTGGTGATGAAAGGTGCTCTCCCCCTGGCATCCTCCCCAAGGAGCGGTAATAGGCCTCCCCTTCGCGTCTTCTGCGTCAACGATGAAACCGTCTTTTCCTATGAACAGTCTTCCACGCTCTCGTCCACTTGTATCTCCGCAGCCACGCCCATCGCTTCTCCGTCTCCTCACCATTGGCTTTACGAGCCCAATGCCTCCATCATGAAGGCCGGCTGCTTCTCGGAACTTGCTGCCGCATATCCTGTTTGTCAACTTTCTGTCAACACGCATCTCTTCCTCTCCACCGATCAGATCGAGAATTTCCCGGGCCGCCACTTTCAAATTCAGGCGGTTTTATCGCTTAATAAACGTGATGTGCGCACCCTGCTCCAAGGTATCGACCGTGCCAACGTTGCCGTCCGCAACTTCCCCATGAGTGCCGATGAACTCCGCCGCCGCCTGAAGCTCAAGGACGGGGGCGACACCTACCTCTTCGGTGTCACGCTCAACGACGGAACCCGTTCCCTGCTCCATTGCCGGAAGGTTTGATCGATGCTACATTTAATTTGAATAGTAATCGCTTCGCTAAAAAAACTCTCAACTTTCATCTCTCATCTCTTAACTTTATTGTAACTTTGTGCAAGCACGAAGTTACTTGAACTCTGAAATGAAAAGAAAAGCGAGCTTTCCTTTTGCATTTCTCTCGTTTTTCCGTACCTTTGCACCCGATTTATATAGCTATAGAATTTGAAAACATTTGAAGAGTTAGGTGTCAGCGAAGAGATTCGCCGCGCCATTGGTGAACTGGGCTTTGAGAATCCCATGCCCGTTCAAGAAGAAGTTATCCCGTATTTACTTGGTAATCGTAACGACATCATCGCTCTGGCACAGACCGGAACGGGTAAGACCGCCGCATTCGGCATCCCCCTCTTGCAGCGTATCGACCCGAAGAACCGCGAGACGCAGGCACTCATCCTGAGTCCCACCCGTGAGCTGTGCCTGCAAATCAGCGACGACATCAAGGACTTTGCCAAATTCATGCCCGGCATCAACATCGTTCCGGTTTATGGCGGTACGAGTATCAACAACCAGATCCATGCCCTGCGCCACGGTGCGCAGATCATCGTTGCCACCCCAGGCCGACTCATCGACCTGATGAACCGTGGCAAGGCCAACCTCGAACATGTGAACAACGTGGTGCTCGACGAGGCCGACGAAATGCTGAACATGGGCTTCTCGGAGAGCATCAACGAGATTTTCGAGCATGTGCCCGAAGACCGCAACACGCTCCTCTTCTCTGCCACGATGAGCAAGGAGATTGAGAAGATTGCCCTCAACTACCTCCACGACCACAAGGAGATTGTCGTGGGAAGCCGCAACGAGGGAGCCGAGAACGTGAACCATGTCTATTACTTAGTGAATGCCAAGGACAAATACCTCGCCCTGAAGCGCATCGTCGATTTCCATCCCCGCATCTTCGCCATCATCTTCTGTCGCACGAAGGTGGAGACGCAGGAGATTGCCGACAAGCTCATCCACGATGGCTATAACGCTGAGGCACTGCACGGCGACCTCTCGCAGGACCAGCGCGACCTGACCATGCAGAAGTTCCGCCAGCACCTCACGCAACTGCTTGTGGCTACCGATGTTGCCGCCCGCGGACTTGACGTTGACGATCTCAC
>JAFSWU010000125.1 GCA_017444365.1 Prevotella sp. | reverse complement strand
TCCTGTACTTGGCTAGGTCACTGAAGACTCGACAATCATTCCTTTCCATATGGGAAAAACTGAAGGATTTCTCACTGCCATACAGCACCGAGAAATCCTAATGACCGATTTGGGATTAATGTCCACTTCACTTGCACCTGCCGGTCACTTAGTGGTGGCACTTGGGTGAATCGTGCCGGCAGTCCTGCGGCCCGTGCTCAGTTTATTATACCGCAGGTTTGAATATTCAGTGCAAAGATACGATTTTTTTCCGCGGCGTCAAGGGCAGCCAAATGATTCTGTGTGAACAAACGGAAAAAAACAAGGAAATACAAGTGAAGCGACAGTCTCCGTACAAGTTGCACAAGTTGTACAAGTCCCTATATGCAGAAACTCCCCCACACCTTGCGGTGCAGGGGAGTCAGAAGTATTCTTCTATTCGGTGTACTACACTTGATTGTTCCAGTTGGTTTCGGTCGAACGATACAGACGGGCTGCATGAAGCACGGACCAAAGTTTCCGTTTCTTGGACTGGTCGGAAATCTTCTTGAGTTTCACCCATTCCCTCACCAATGCTGTAATTTGCAAGTCGTCCATTCCCTCCACTTTCTCCAGGAAATCCTGCACATCCTTCTCAATATTGTAAAAGATCGGCAGAAGCAGTTCAACTATCATGACCTCTCTTGCCTTCTTCTCTCTTTCAGCTTCCTGCTTCCATTTCTCCACTTCCTGTGAGTTGCCGTCCACATCATCCAGTCTCTGCTGCAGTTCTGTCGCTTTGGACTTTTCTGCAGCGAGCTTTTCCTCCAACTCTTTGACACGTTCTTGAAGCCTTTCTACTTCAGCCTTGCCTCCATCGTCGGCCGCTTTGTTCTCCTGAACCTCGTCGTCGGGAGCTTTCTTCTGCTTGTTCGTAAACGCGTTTTCGATAAGAATACGCATGGTAGAATCCTGATGTCTCATGAGGAAATGTTTCTGAAAAGCCTTATCGTTCAGGCAGCTTTTCTGCTTGAGCAAACGATAGAGGAGATCCTTCGCGCTTAGGATTTGGGCATCTGGGTTCGTAAGTCCTTCGCAGAGAAAGAGACAATAGATGTATGCAGCCCACAGGATAACCTCGGTCGTTCGGCTCTTCATTTTATTTATCAGAATATAGTTATCCTGATAATTGAACGTGGGATTCTTCTCCTGCAAGTCATATAGGTTCTTCCCCTCCTCGAGTTTATATATTATGTTAAATAATTTGGTTTCGCCGAACTCTTCATGCGCGCAACAGATGAACAGCACAACAAGAGTCATGAAGTCATAGAGGGGCAAACGGCTATTCATATCATACCCGACACTATCATCTTCTTCGAAATTCGAGTCATCATACAACCATTGGAGGGATTTCGCTAATGCGTTGTCGTATGGGATTTTACCTTCAAACTTATAATCTGTGTATAGTCTTTCGGTCTTTAACATGATTTTGATACGTTATTTTGTCAATTCCTGATAGCGATTGAACAGTTCTGCCACGCATTGGCTCTCGGTGAAGGTGCTCTTGACGGGGAATCCGTAGGCCTGCATGACGGCGCGGTCGTTCTCCTGATGGGCTCGCCGGAGTTCCACGGGCATGGTCACGTCATCGTAGAGGTCGGCCAGCGAGGAGTCGGGGTAGAGGGCACGGGCATCGAGGATGCCTTGAGCGGTCTGCTCGATGCGGGCACGCTGCTCATCGGTGGGTGTGGGCCAGGGGAAGTTGTTGTAAACGACTTTATTGGAGTAGCGATAGTCGCTTTTCATTCTCCCACAAACTGCTCTTACCCAGGCCATGTGTACATTACTCTCGAGTACGCCGAAATGGTAAAGTTCAGCTCCGGGCACAATCAATGCAGCATTGCTCGTGATGGTGTTCTCATCCATATATCCCATAGGAATATACCGACGGCGCTCTGATGAGGTACTGGGAACGAGTAAGTACGTGCTATCAGGATGGGATATATAGAAGAAGAGATGCGGCACGTCGGCCTTTTCCCTGGTAGGTGCTGCTGTGCTGGCGAGGCGAAGGTCGCGCACACGTTCTACCCGCTCACGTAATATATGGCTATTTCTGATGACAGAAGGGCTTACGCCTTTCAGCCAGAAACAATAGCGAGTCTTGCGATTGATAAATTCGACTGCGCCCACGTAGGGACGGATGTAGGCGGCCAATGCAGGTTCTTTCTGTAGCACCTCTTCGCGTTCTTGTTCTGAAAGCAGGAGGTTGCCTCCGTCATTCGGCATGTTGCCAAAGTCCATTAACGGAACATCCGATATAGGCTTCATTCTATTGTCAATGATGATATTGGGCGCATCGGTCAAAAAGCCATTGATGTACTGGGCCGTTTTAGACGATTCATTCGTGTAGATACGTTTGATACTACGTTCTTTGTGGGCAAAACCGATAATTACACAATGCACATGGGCCTTTAGCGAAGCTTCGCTGTCCCATCTGAAGGTACGCCACGCAAAGTTAATATGGAACCCCTCTTCGAGAAGAATACCGAGTAGGCTCGCGACAGCTTGTCCTTGTGTTATGGAGTTGGTAGAGACGAGAGCTACTTCTGTATTAGTTCCACGAATTAGAGCCGCTGCTTTCATATACCAGCAGCATACATAGTCCATATTCCCAAGGTTCTTCCATTTCTTTCCGAAGATGGCAAGCATGTCCTCTTTCTGCGATGCAGACATCATTTTGCCTCCCACAAACGGTGGGTTGCCCATGATGTAGTCGAAGGTGACATGGCGCGTCTCTTGTGCCTTGGGAGTTTTTCTGAACTCTATGTTTTCGCTATAGAGGTTGATGTCACCATATTGGATGACAGGCTCGCCCACCAAAGGAGTAAGCTCTTCTTCAATTGGATAGATGGTGGTGTGCTGGGCTATGATGGTTGGATTCTTCTCTTCAATCTCCCATTCATCCCAAGGCACTCGCAGCGCATTTCCTTCCTTGATATTCGTATAGCTCTTCAGCGGCAGGAAGTCGATGTCTTGATGGATGATGCGTTCGGTCTCGGCCAGCATCTGCGCTTCGCTAATCCACAGGGCTGTCGTGGCTACGGTGACTGCGAAGTCGTTAATTTCGATTCCGTAGAACTGCTGGATGCTGACCTTGATGGGTGATAGCCCTTCCCATGCCATCTGGGTCTGCCCGTGGGTGCGTTCGCGAATCACTTCGTTCTCCAGCCGACGTAGCGAGAGGTAAGTCTCTGTGAGGAAGTTACCACTGCCGCAGGCTGGGTCGAGGAAGGTCAGGCGGGAAAGGCGGTCCTGATAGGCATCGAGCTTCTTCTGACGTTGCCGCTCCACCGTCTCTTCCAGAATCTCATCCAGTTCGCGGCGTAGATCGTTGAGGAACAGGGGGTCGATGACCTTGTGGATGTTCTCGATGCTGGTGTAGTGCATGCCTCCCGATCGGCGCGTCTCGGGATTGAGCGTGCTCTCGAAGACGGCGCCGAAGATGGTGGGCGAAATTTCGCTCCAATCGAAGTCGAGTGAGGCTTTCTGCAAGAGCGTTTGCTTCAGCTGCTCGGTGAACTGCGGAATCTCTATCTCTTCTTCGAAGAGGCCTCCGTTGGTGTAGGGGAAGGCCTTCAGGTCATCTTTCAGATAACGGCTCCTGCGCTCAGTGGGGGTGTTCAGCACCTCGAAGAGTTTGAGCAATGCTTGGCGGAGGTCTTCGGCATCATAGCGATTGAGGTAGTCGTGGAACTGGTCGTGCTGGAAGATGCCAGCGTCCTCAGCATACAGACAGAACACGATGCGCACACAAAGGATGTTCAGCCAGCGCAGGGCTTCAGGCGTGGTGTCGTCGTACTGCTTCAGCAGCGCATCGTATATCTTGCCGACAATCTCACCTGCTTGCATCGAGACTTGCATCTCCTTCGACAGGTGCTCGTTCTTCACATCCACAAGGAATATCAACCTGTAGTACTCCCGTCCCAAGTCCTCCAGGAGGATTTGCTCCGGTTCGCCATTGGGTTGTTCCATGTCATAAACCAGGAACTCAGAGAAGTTGCAGGTGACAATCCAGCGGGGATGTTCCGACACGGGCAGGCTGACCACATAGCGGCGAGCTTGCTGGAACGGGTTGAGCACAGAGCCGTCGCTCTGCACGATGCCCTTTCGCAAGTCCTTGCCCAGCGATTTCTGCTCGATGAGCACGCGTGTGGATGGAATGCGACCGTCTATGAAATTCGAGGCATCCACCTTCCGGTGGTCTTCGAATGTGATGAAGCCGTCGGAGGGTGTCTCTATGCCGAAAACGTTAGTCAGCAAGTCTATCCAAAAGGGTTGCGACTCCCCTCGCTCGTAACCACGACCTCGCCAGCGCGCTGCAAATTCCGCTGCGGCAATTGCCATTTGTTTATCTGTCTTCATGGATAAGTTTTATGTCTTTTCGCCGCAAAGGTACAAATTATTTCTCATTCGCCGCGCTTTCGGGC
>JAFSWU010000124.1 GCA_017444365.1 Prevotella sp. | reverse complement strand
CTATGAACTCTGAACTCTGAACTCTGCACTATGAACTCCGAACTATGAACTCTGCACTCGCCTCAGGCAGGTGTAGGCAACGGTTGCTGAGACAGCTCCCCAGAGCAAACCTACGAGGATGTCGCTGGGATAGTGGAGTCCGAGGTACATGCGTGTCCAGCAGTTGACGAGCACCCAGCACATGAGCGTTGCCACGAGGATGGGGTTGCGCAACAGAAGGCTGAAGAACAGGGCAATGCCCATCGTGTTCGATGCATGAGCGGAGAAGAATCCGTAGAGGGTGTTGCGATGGTTATCGACGATGTGGAGCATCGAGCTCAGAGCGGGGTCGTGACTCGGACGGAGCCGACCGACAAGGGGCTTGACGATGCCGTCGGGGAGTCCGTCGGAGAGCAGCAGGCAGAGTGCCACGCAGCCGAGAATTTTCCAAACGGTGCGCCGCGGATCTCTGCGCACGAGGAGGAAGAGCAGGAGCAGATAGAGCGGAATCCACGTGAAGCCCGATGTAAGTATCATCGCTACTTGGTCGAGAGCGGGCGAATGGTGCCCGTTGAACCACAGCAGGAGGGAGAGGTCTGAATTCATAGAAATGAGGAATGAGGAATGAGGAATGAGAAATGGTCAATGTTCAAATTTCTTCCAGCTGATTTTCCTGCACCCATCCTTCGCGTCCGTCGGCTATGCGCACGGCACGCCATCCTTGGATGCTCTTGTCGGTGATATCGACACGGGTGCCCTCATGAATGACGAACTCATCGGTGCCGCCCTTGGCAGGTGTCTTCTTGACGTTGACCGTCGGTGCAACGATGATGGCTCCTATGCGGTCGGCACGCTCCATTCGCTGCTGGTAGGCAAAGAGATTGCTACAGAGGAACAGGAGGAGCATGGCCGCAGCTCCGAAGAAGGCAAACTTGCGCAAGGCAATCTGTGGGGCAAAGAGATAGACGAGCAACAGCACGAGCAACAGGATGACGGCTGTGAGGGCTGTGTAGGCCCAGTGGTCAACACTCATCATGTTCACCAACGAGCGATACCACGTCACGAAGAACATCTCGCTCTCAGGGGTGATCTTGTCGATGGTCTTGCTGCGCGCCAGCTCAAGGTTGTATCGGATGTCCTTGTCGCCTGGCGAAAGCATACGGGCACGCTCATACGCAAGCATGGCCTGCGTGATGTTGTCGGTGCGGTAGTAGGCGTTGCCAAGATTGTAGTAGATGTCGGCAGAGTAACCCGTCTTGAGCAGTTCCTCGTAGTCCTTGATGGCTTGCTGATAATTGCCCTTCTTATAGGCTTCGTCGGCCTGCTGCTTGGTGACTGCCTGCATGCTGAGGGGCGTGAGGGTGAGAAGAAGTAGCAGAAGCAGGGCGTTCATAGCCTGTCCCCTACCCTTCGAGGTTCGTTTCATTGTCTTTTCGATTTCCATGATCGCTGTCATCGCTGATGTGAACGTCTTGTTCATGTTTCCTGCCGCATCGCATGGAGCATAGCGCTCGAACTCGCACTCGTCAAGAGCCGAGATGAACAGTCCGATCGTGGCTTCATCGACGCTGTGGAGGGAGAGTTTCTCGGAGATGTTGTCGCGCGAGAGTTGTTCGACGGGGATGTTCAACTTGTCGCCTACATATCCCCAGAGCGCACGAAGCACCTCGTCGTAGAAGGCTCCCTGCTGGTTTTTCTGCATGAGCTGTGAGGCCTTGCGAAGTCGCTTGGTGGCCACCTTGTTGGCTTTGCGCCCACGCATCTTGCCCAGATCGGCATTGTCGAGGGCACGCTTGCGGAACACGATCAACAGGATGACAAAGGCCAGGAACGGAACGAGCATGCTAATCCAGTAGGCCGTGCTGCCGAAGAAGGATGTGTCGGCACCACCCCATGTGGTGTCGCCGCTCTTGATGGGACGGATATCCTTGCTCTTCTGTTGCGAATAATCCACCACATCCCCCGTTGTTCCCTTGCCTCGCTCAACGGTCACCTCAAGGGGTTCCGTCTTCACGGTCTTGTAGCTCTTGGCAGCGGTGTCGTAGTAGGTCAGCTCGATGGGCGGTATGGTGTAGTGGCCCTGATTGCGCGGAACGGCCAGAAAGTCGTAGATGATGTTGCCCTCCAGTCCGTTGGTGGTGAGGCGGGTCTTGTCGGTGAGCTTGGCATCGTAGGTGTCGAAGTCCTTGGGGAACTGCACCACGGGCTGCTTGATGAGCTTCAGATTGCCCACGCCTCCAACGACCACTCGAAGCTTGAGCGGCTCGCCGGCCTTCACCTGGCTGTTTTCGAGTTGTGCGCTGAGCGTGAACTTGCCCACCGCTCCAGAGAAGTTGGCAGGTCGTGCTGGCAACGGAAGGACTTCGATGGAAACGCTGGGAGCCTTGATCTCGCGCTTCACCTCCACATAGCCTGAGCCTCCGTTGAAGAAGGCCTCGAAGGGGTCAACATTGCGGTTGCGCTGAACGACGATTCCCTTGAACGTGATGCTGGGAATCTCAAGCTTGCCCGTCATTTGGGGATACATCACATACTGGCTCCAGGTGACGCAGCGATAGGGCTTGCCGTTGACGTTCTCGATGTGGAAGCTCTTCTGCTGGGGAAGCTGTATCTCCTGCGTGTGGAAGCCTGTCAGGTCGGGCATTTTTCCTTCTAACTGGGTGAGCTCGACCAGCGTATAGACTTTATAGGTGAGGAGGATGGGTTCCTGCTCATAGACGCGCTGCTTGTTGGCACTCACCTTGATGAAGAGGTCGTTGGCGGAGATGGCTGTTCCTGCCTGCCGCGCGTGACCCTCGGCACTATCGTCGCCATGCATCTGGGGGGCACCGCTGGGGCGCGTCTTTGCCGTTCCAGAAACGGTAATCTTCACAGGGGAGGAAGAAATGGTCTTGCCACCCGCTTGAGCTGTGGCGGCAGGAACGGTGAACGTTCCGTTCTTGATGGCATAGAGCGTATAGGTATAGGTGACCGACGAGGTCGAGCTGGTGTGACCGTTGACCATCTGGAAGCTCGACTGCGACGAGGTGTAGGGGCCTGCCACCACCTCGATGACATCCGAGGAGTGAAGTCCTGAGCGGAAGTTGTTCACATCCTGCGTGTTCACCTTGTAGGCAATGCGGAAGTTCTCGCCAGCAGCCACCTGCGACGGAGCCGTCACCGTGATCTGCTGCGCATGCACAAACAAGGGTAGGAACCAAAGAAATATGTGTAAAAGTCTTTTCATAATCTTCTAATCTGTAATCACCAGTTCTTGTCCAGCTTTCTGCGGCTCTGCCTGCGCTGGGCATCCTTCATGCGTTGCTGCGTTTGTTTCTCCTCCTGCATGGCTGCGTTCAGGAGCTGCTCGGCATTCTCGCGGCTCATCTGGTCTTTGGGCTGCTGCTGTTGCTGCTGTTGCTTTTGCTCCTGGTCTTTCTGTTGTTGTTGCTGTTGCTGGTCTTTCTGCTGCTGTTGCTGCTTGTCCTTGTCCTGATTGTTCTGACCGCCTCCGTTCTGCTGCTGGTTCTTCTGCTGCCGCTTGCAGAGCGCGAGGTTGTAACGGGTCTCGTTGTCATCAGGATTGTTGCGAAGGCTCTCCTTGTAGGCTTCGATGGCCTCGCCAAACATCTGGTGCTTCTGGCAAATCCATCCGATGTTGTGATAGATCATCGCCTTTCGCTTCGGGCTTGTCTCCATCTTGCCGGCATGCTCGAACTGCACGATGGCGGCTGAGTCTTTCTGCTGCGACATGAGTGCGCACCCAAGGTTGTACATTGCCTGGGGATTACGCGGATTGGCAGCTTCGGCTTTGCGGTATTCAACCTCGGCCTTGTCGAAGACCTGCTGGCGATAGAGCTTGTTGCCAGAGCGGATGCTCTGACGGTCGGCTTGTGCCTGTGCTGCAAGGGGAAGGAGCAAGAACAGCAGGATGACGGCCGCCGCACCTGGCTTCCGACGGAAGAGCGAGATGTTCTTGAGAAGCGGATTGCGGACCTTGAGAAGGCACACCTCGATGACGAGGAGCAACAGGACGATGATGCCAAAGGCCTGGAACTGGTCGTCGTACTCGCTATAGAGAACAGCATCGGTCTCTCCCTTCTGCAGGCGGGTGAGCTCATCGTTGAGCTTTTCCTGAGCCGTGCTGGTGTTGTCAACGTGGATATAGGTGCCGCTGCCTGCCTGAGCCACCTGTCGGCACATATCCTCATTCAGGGCCGTCATCACGGTTTGGCCGGCTGCATCGGTCAGATAGTCGCCGTTGCCCAGCGGAATGGGTGCGCCCTTGGGGTCGCCCACACCCAGGATGAACACGTTGATGCCTTTCTTCTTGGCTTCCTGTGCGGCTTCGAGTGCCCCACCCTCGTGGTCTTCGCCATCGGTAATGAGAATGATGGCACGTCCAATCTTCTCCTGCTGTGTAAAGCTGTTCATTGCAAGCTTGACGGCATGGGCAATATCGGTACCCTGAACGGCAATCATCGAGGGGTTGATGCTCTGCAGGAACATCTTGGCAGAGACATAGTCGCTCGTAATGGGCAACTGCACAAAAGCATCGCCCGCAAAGACGATAAGGCCTATCTTGTCGTTGGTGAAATGGTCAACCAGGTTCTCTACCAGCAGCTTGCTCTTCTCCAGACGCGACGGAGCCACATCCTCGGCAAGCATGGAGTTGCTGATGTCGAGACAGATGATGGTCTCGATGCCGTTGCGCTTCTCATTCGTTATCTTCGACCCCATTTGCGGACGAGCCAGCAGCACAATCAACAGGGCGAGTGCCGAGAGGAGAAGGAAGAACTTCACCGTGGGACGATACTTGGAGACATCGGGCATGAGCTGCCGAAGCAGGTCGGCATCACCCAACTTGCGAAACTTGCGCCTACGCTGACGATAGCCCACAAAGCGTATCATCATCAGCAAAGGAATGGCCAACAACAGCCATAGATATATAGGGTCTTCGAATCTGAACACAATATTTTGTTTTTTACGTTTTACATTTCTATTACCTCTTTCCTAACTCTCCCCCTTAGGGGAGCCAGAGGGGGCTCCTCCCTACGGAATCCTCTTCAGCACGGTGGTGCGCAACAGAATTTCCAAAAGCAGGAAGAGCACGGCAGCCAGCGCAAAGGGCTGATAGGCCTCATAGCGTTTGGAGAACCGCTTGACATTCATCTTGGTCTTCTCCAGCTTGTCAATGTCCTTGTAGATCTGTTTGAGCTCCTTGTTGTTCGTGGCGCGATAGAAGTTTCCGTCGGTCACGGCGGCAATGTCGCTCAGCGTCTTCGTGTCGATTTCAACAGGAATGTTCACATACTGCACGCCCCCTGCCACAGGCATCGGATAAGGGGCCACCTTGTTGGTGCCGACACCAATGGTATAGACACGGATGCCCAGGCTTTTGGCAATCTGAGCGGCCGTCATCGGAGAGATGTCGCCCATGT
>JAFSWU010000018.1 GCA_017444365.1 Prevotella sp. | reverse complement strand
TGAAGCGCAACTTGGAGATAGCCAAGCAGATGTAAGCCGTTTTGAAGCAGAACAACGTGCTGCAGAACAGATGGCCAAAGCCAATGGCTATTGGATTCCCATGATGGATGTCTTCGACTTGGGCGTTCCAGGTCCAAGTGGCAATGAGAACGATACCTACGTTGCAGAGAAAGTTATATACAAAGTCAACAATCTTTTGAATAGCGGTAGCATTGTGGCTCTGCTTCAAAAGATTCTGATGCATAACACCATCTTCCCTGATACAGCATATTCGTTTTATGGATTTGCGGGCTTCGACGGACGTACCGTTCAACCTGTCATTATCCAACCAAGAATAGCTGATGCCCATCCTGCCACCCAAGTGATGATTGACACTTATATGGCAGCGCTGGGCTTTGAGAAGACTGCTACTGAGGGACGCTATTCTAACAACACTTACGAAGTATGGGACCTTGTTCCTCGCAATGTCCTCGTTGATGCCGAAGGCGACATCTTTGTAGTTGATGCAGAGATGAAGCATGTTTATTAACCGTTGTATTATATCTTGACTATACCCTCATCCAATTCTTCCACCTGTTGAAACACACCTTTAGGCAGTTTCACTCCCACATCGCGAGAGTTCTTTGCTGGCAAAGCGACCAAAGGGACTCAAAATCCGGGTACGCCACCGCGGCCCTGTGAATTGCTTATTGTTGAATGAGATTATTTCATATTCTACAATATTCTTTTCTATGTATTATTGCCAAGTGTATTCTCACTCCTCTCTCCTCACTCCTCACTCCTCTCTCCTCTCTCCTTACTTCTCTTCTGTCAAGAAATTTGGTCTAAAAAATGGTCGGGTAAAAGTTGCAATCTGGAGAGGGAAGTTGCACAAAACGGCGGTTTTGTGCAGGCGGTTGTATGGCTTCAGGGTGTCGGAACAATGGAATGAGGAGCTCAAAGCAATGCTTTTACACCCTCACTACAGTGCTTTGAGGGTCTTGTTACAGTGCTTTGAGGGTCTTGTTACATTGAGTTGAGGGGGCGGAACAGTGAGTTGTGAGGTGCAACACTAAGAGTTATACTCCAAAACTGACATCTCCGAATTCTCCAAAACAGAGATTGGTGGGGTAAGTATGTGATAATCAGCGATTTGCTAAAACTGCGAAATACTCGCGTATTTGGAGGCGAAGAACAGTTTGCTCGCAAATACGCGATTCTCGTGAGGGTGTTTGTCAAAGTATTTCAACAACGATTGGAAGAGACATCCGACAGTCATAGTCAACTGGAGGTAATGCGACGTGCCACATGAACGATGCATCCGTATGCTGCCATGCTGAGTTTGCGCCGTGATTGTCTCACCAGAGACGAGGGTGCCCACTCCAAGACATAGAAATTACATACCGATCATGTATTTAAAATTGTACAGTTCGCCCTATGAAAGCGGATGTCTCCATAAGTGTTATACGAGTTCCGTCTGGAAATTCAGTGACTGAATCTCCATATCGAGCTTGCGCAATTTGACGGAGTAGTCGTCGATTTGCTTACTAAGCTGCTTGACATCTACGATTGTCACGATCTTGATTTCGGATTGAGAGTAGCGGTCTCTTTTCGCCGATGCTATATCGAAGGTGTTGCGCAAAACAGACAAGCGCATTGTCAGCACATCCTTCTCAGCCATCAGCTGCGTAACGGTCTTTCCAGCCTCGTTGACAGTCTTCACATTGGTCAGGTTGATACGCCACATCAGATCCTCCAATTGAGTCAGGCACCCATCCAGTTCCTTCATCAGCTCCTCTGGGTTCTCGGCGGGTTCATCGCCCTCCTGAACCTTCACGTTGTCGTCCAAACGCTTTCCAATCTGTTGGATGCGTTTCTGCAAATCCTTTCGGATGCTTAATGCTTCTGCGAGTTTCATCTTTTCAACTATTTTTCAATACACTTCTTTTTTCTTTTGCAAAAATACCGTAAACCGATTGAATTACCAAATTTTTTCAGCTTATTCCAAGCTCCCCAACTCCTTTTCCAGGGTTTCGAGGCCGGGCATGCGGAAGTCGGTGTGGATATAGCGAACACGCAGGTCGCCATCGCTGATGTAGATGCGCGGTATGCGGCTATTTGCGAAACGGCTATAGACACCCCTGTCGGGTAGGGTGTTGCCTACCTCGACTTCGGGTGTTGAGGGATCGGAATCGTTGTCGCTGATACAAGCTGTCAACAACCAGGTCAGGCTGCAGAGCAGCCACAGTCCAAGAATCTTATTTCTAATCATTTTGCTGCAACTTTATAGGTTTCGCCCTGAACGCGGACAATGAATACACCTCTTTGAACAGGCGTCTGCCAGTGGCTGCCCGCCGCCTGTCCGGTTACCTGCAGTGCTCCCGTGGTTGTATAGACGGCGATGGGGTCGCCCTCGTTGGTGCCTTCGATATGCAGTATGCGGTCGTGTACATAGACGCGGAGCGTGTGAGCCGACGGGAGCATGTCGAGCTGAGGCCGTCCGCCCAACTGGATGTAGAAGCGGGTCTTGTGATCAGAGGTCTGCGGTGCAAGGTGGTTGGGGGTATATGCCTTTTCCATGAGGTTGACAACCCGTCCGGCTTGCTTGTCGATGAGCCACACGGCAGAGATTCCCTCGGGCACCGCCGACTTGTCTCTCAACGAGAAGGAATAGCGCATCTCGCCCGGAACGATTAATCCTACGGGCAGCGGTGTCTCTATCGGGGCGTGTGACAACAGCGAGAAGGGAGTGCCGTCGGAATTGGTAATCCACATCTGCGGTGCGCTCTTTTGGAAGGGCATCCACTTGATGGCATCGGAGTTGATGCGATAGGGCATCATGCCGGCCTCGTCGTAACCGACAATGGTCACGCAGTCGCCCCGTCCGTCTTCATCCTCGAAGTCAATCGACAGACGCTCTCTGGAGGGAGCTTCGGTGTCGCCGCTGAACAGCGGAATCTTGAAGGTGAGGTCCTCCGTGCTTTCGATGACGGCGGTCTGCGTGAAGAAGCCGTTGCCGACAGAGAGCGAAGCACCTGGATCCCACGACTGTGCCGACCACAGGCAGCCGGGCATCTTGGCATACTTGCCATTGCCCTGCATTGAGTAGAACACATGCGGAACGTTCATCTTGAAGTCGGGGTTGGTGCCGCCCGTCCGGTAGTTGCTGACGAGCCACGGCAGTCCTTTCAGGTTCCATCCCATGTCTTCCGCTTTTGTGAAGCGCGGGTAGCTCGTAGCTGTGGTGACGTGTGCATCGTGCTGTGTCAGCGTGACGGTCTTCGTCGCGCTTCCGTCCTCAGCATACACCACGGCAGGAGCAGCGTTCCAGCCTGTGAAGCGCAGCGTGTCCGACGGGGTGTTGTCGCCGAAGTCCAGTAGCCAACCCTCCGTGCGGCTGATCTGCGAAGCCGCATTCAGCACGGGTGTCAGGTCGGTCTTCCACAGCGAGGAATTGTCTTCCTGGAACTCATAGTTATAGGCTGAACGCCTTGCCGCGTCATAGACATAGGGTGTGATGTCTCCCGACTTGTCTGTCTGTGTGAGCGTGGCAGTTCCCGTCACCTCGACGGTACCCTCCACGTTCACGTCGAAGGGGAAGGCCATGAGGCTGTAGCGCGCACCGATGAATTTCTCGGCAGCCACGTATGGGAAGCTCAGGCGGTTGCCCTGTCCATAGATGGAGGCTCCCTCCTTCAGCAGCACGTAGCCCGGGCTGATGGCCGTTGTGAAGAGCGGGTTTTGCTCGCCATCCACGGCAAAGATGAGGCTGGCGTTCTTGAGCAGATAGACCACGCTGCCCGCGTGCGGATACTGATGACCGCCGTAGTTGGTGGTAAATGTCGCGTTGGTGACGTTGGTGGCCTTCACCTTTGCGTTCTCTTCGATGCGCCAGGTTTCGAAGCATCCGTTGTCAACCCTGCCGCGCAGACGGCGCGGGTTGCCGAGCACGTCGCGGTCGTGTGAGAAGTCAACATAGTCGGGGAAGAGCTTGGCGATGCTGTTGCCGCCGTCTCTCACCGTGCTTCCCACCCCTGCTCCGTTGTTGTCGGTGCCGGTATTGATCTGGTTGCTGAACTCATGGAGCTGATACCAGTAGGGCTTCCAGTCCTTGAGCGAGGCTGGCAGTGAGGCATTGTAGGCATTCGTATAGCCCAGATAGGGCGCGAACATCGGCCCTGTCTCGGTGTTGTCGCGGGCAATGGTGTTGCCCACGTTTGCCATCGTGCCGCTGATGGCCGTATTGTCGGGGGCCACCACGGTACAGTTCAGCACGTAGCCCTTGGCTCCCACGCTGACAACGGGTGCCCCGCTGCCTGCCGTGTTGCCATAGACCAGCGAGTTGTAGAGCAGGCTTCCCGTGGTGCTGCCGCCGGCGAGGTTCACCACCGGCTGTCCGCTTTCTGCCACGGTATTGCCTGTGATGACATCGTTCACGAGGACGGTGTTGTCCTTGCTCATGTCGATGGGGTCGGAGGAGCCCTGTATCCAGAAGCCGTCGAGCAGGAAGCCCGATGCGTGGACGGAGTTGTTGGGCGACACCAGTCCCCTCACGGTGTTGTGGGGAGCGTCCTCTGCCGCCGTTCCGTTGCGCTCGGCTTTCACCTTATTTATATACTTGGCAATGTTCTCGTCGGTGAACACGTCGCCCTCCTTCTCCACGCTCGACATGATGTCGGTGACACCGCCATATACCGACACGCCGTCGCGCAGCTTCAAGGCCTCGCCGGTGTAGTCGGCAGCACGGACGAAGACGTAGGCTCGCTCGCGCTCAGCGGGGGTGTTGCTGCTGGTCAAAGAGTAGATGGAAGCCACGTCAATGGCGCGCTGCAGGTGGTCGATGGCATAGGCATGTTCCCAGGTCGTTCCGTCTTTCCTGCCGACAGGACCGTCCATCACATAGAGCACACGCTGCAGGATGGCGGTACACTCATAGGCACCGCGGTCGATGGCCACGCCGTTCCATCGGGGCACATTGTAGAGTTCAAACTCCGTGTAGCCGTCATAGTCCTTGTCGGCATTCGTTCCCTTCAGTTGCGCGTCTGTGAGCACCACGGGGGTGGAGTGCTGTATGGAGTGGAAGTAGTAGGTGATCTCGTCCTTGGTCTTCTCCTCCGTCGTGGAGGTCTCGGCGTAGTAGGGCACGAAGTTCTTATACACCGTCTCGCTGGCCTTGTTGAGAATATGGGCACTGGGGTTCAGGCGGAAGTCGCGCGACAGCTTCTGCGCCAGCAGTCTTTCCTCTGCCGTTCCCACGCCGGGATCCACGCCCGTGGGGTTGATGAAGTTCGGTCCCAGGAGTACATCCTCGTTGTCGGTGCTCAGCAGCATGTTGTGCTGTGCGTCTTCCTCCGTTGTTCCGATGGGTTCATCGAAGGCTTCCGTTCCCGTGTTCCAGTAGGTGTAGGCATTATACCGCATGCTGCCGTCCGAGAGGTTCAGGTCGGTGTCGTCCCACTGTTTCTTCAGGCTCGGGTCGGTCTGATTCTCGTCATCCTTCCAGATGATGCAGTTGTGCAAGGCCGGTGGATAGTGATAAGGTGTGGGGTCATCGTAATAGACCTCGGGATCGTCCTTCAGGGTCACATGCCCGCCGTTGAGGGCGAAGGTACAGTTGATGACCATCGTGTTCACGGCATCGAGCGGAGCGCCGCTGTTGCTGTGGAAGAGCGAGTTGACGATGAGCGAGTGTCCGCCTCCTTTCTCAATCTTCACGGCCGACACGCCATCCTCTATGCCACTGGCGACGAATGCGCACTCCTTGATGATGAGTTTCGGCATGTTGTGCTCCACCTCGTCCAGCACAAACGATTGCGGTTTCAGCAGGTGGTCGTGATCCTTGTAGTAGGTCTGTGTACCCTCGTTCAGCTTGGTCTGGTACTGCGCTCCGTAGTAGAGTGCCGAACCGCCTACGGTGTGGTTGGAGCCGTAGGGGTTGCAGAACGTGAGTCCGTCGAACACGATGGGCATTGTGCTCTCAATGAAGTCGGGGTTCTTACCCTGCATATAGTTGGCAAAGGTACCCTTCAGCTCCGAGTCCTCCACAATGAACAGATGCTCCAACTGGTGGGCCTCATTACCAATCTCCTTGGTCATCAGCAAGGTCACGGGGTTGGCCACGATGTCGCGCTGGTCCTCATAGTCCTTCAGGGGGAAGTCCATCAGGTCATTCGGATAGCCGCCCTTGAAGGTCAGGCTGCGCGCCGTGTGGGTCTCGTCACCGGCCAGTGTCTTGGGCAGCATCACACCGTCCTGCTTCGTTGGCACATTGACATAGAACGCCTTCATGTTGTTCTGTGTCACCTTGTTCGGTGAGTAGGTTCCTGTCTTGAACTTGATGACCTTGTCGTGGTCATTGCGGCTCAGGAGCAGTGTCTCGATGGCGAGCTGCAGGTCGCTGGTTGCCTTGTAGGCCGTGGAGCCGTCGCACACCACGCCCTCGTTCTGTGTCGGCGACACCCAGATGACATCAATCTCGTCGCCCGCCGTCACCAGCTGTACATACTGGTATTCGTAGATACCCATGTCGATGAACACATCCTGCACGCCCATCTTCGGATGGGTGGAGATGCGGCGCATGTTCTCGCCGTCTCCCGCACCGTCGCGGGAGTATTCCATATAGGGCTCGTCACCAATCGGTAACAGGTTGGGATAGCCGATATCCTCGAAACGCGAATGAATGTTCTTCGAGTGCAGGTTATAGAAACCTTCACCGTAGAGGTCGTCATACTGGTCGGTGGCGGGTGTCGCTTTCTCTAAACTGTTGTCCAGGAATGTCGTGTTGAACAGTGACGATGACTCGTCCTCCTGTTCCACGCTCTGTTTCAGGTATCCCCAGCCCGTGTCAACGGAGTTGTTCAGACGGGCCACCAGCCAGTCGGCCGTCTCCATATAACCATCGACACCGGCAGAGAGTGACGGCTGCACGAAATAGGGACCGCCGGGAACCTGGTTGTCCTTTTCCAGCACCAGGTTGTAGTTGTAGGCCACGGCAGAGTTCTTCTGCTCGGTGGTCGGTACGGC
The DNA here is from genome assembly GCA_017444365.1 of Prevotella sp. GTDB lineage: Bacteria > Bacteroidota > Bacteroidia > Bacteroidales > Bacteroidaceae > Prevotella. The sequence continues at coordinate 12,800 of JAFSWU010000018.1, read as the reverse complement.
TCCTTCCAAGAGGATGTCTTCATCGTCCATCGCACAGGGAATGGGGTTGCCGCTGCCGTCTAATTTGTAGAACGGTGTACTGGAAGAGCCGTCGGGATAGTAGCCGAAATAATCGTCCAGCACGTCGGTGAAGCGACCTTGGTACAAACGGGTCAGACCGTCTATCAGTCCATGTCCGTCACCATAGTCTTTCGGAACAATAGGCGCAGCCTTGGCACGGTCGTGGTTGGAATACCACACCGTACCCTCACGTCCCGTACCCTGCTCAAGGGAACAGAAAGTAAGCGTTGCCACGTCGAGTTTCGGTGCAAAGTTGGCGACATGATAGGGCTTGCGCAAGTCAGTCCAGTTGCCTGCACCGTACAGGTCATCATAGTATTCCTGCACGATTTCGGTGGCTTCTGCCAGCTCGTCGGCCGTTGCATTGTTGCCCCAGAAGATAGTGTTCACGGCAAAGTGCCAACCGACACCGTAGTAGCTGGGACTTGTCAACCGGTTAGCTTCCGGCACCATGCTTGATGCTGAGCGGAGGTTGTTGTCAAGGAAATTGTAGAGAGCCGGGTAGGCAACAGCCTTGTTGCGTACGAAGTCGCTGTTGCAGATACGTGCCAGACCGGTTTCCGAACAGCTGACGGCACCGCCGTAGCCCTGGCGGGCATCAGCATTGGTAATCGTGGTGTTGGTGATGGGGTAGTTGCCTCGCCGGGCCTCGTTGTTGTCGAAGAGAGAGTTCCACAGGTGTATCTCGTAGTTGCCGGCAATGGCACCGCCGGCCGACCAGGGGATATAGGTCTGGTCTGCCGTTGTCATCGGGCCTGTGGCAAGATTCTTCGTGAAATGACAGCTGAAAGAATAGAAGGTACCGTTGGTATAGACACCACCGCCGTTGGCCGCCGTATTGTCCTTCAACAAGCAGGAGGTCATCAGCAGGGGGATGTTGCGCTTGGCCACACCCAGCACCTCCGGCAGGTCAATCTCCGTTGCCTCGGCATTGTTCCAGTTGCCCTCAACGAGGATGCCACCGCCACGGAAATAGGTCAGCTTCTGGAAGGTGTCTTCCTCATCGTCCTCGTCAATCTCATTGGCATAGCCGCCCATGATGGTCAGACCGTCAAGAACAATGGTGCGTTTGTCGCGGCTTTCGCGGCACTCCTGCTCAATATTGTTCAAGAGCTCACCTTGCGTCGGGTTCAATCCCAGCAGGGGCCATGCTGACAGACTGGTAGAAGAGATGCTCTCTCCCTCGGCGAAGCGCGTTGGCAGGTCACCCACCTGTGTAGCATCTGGCACGCAGGTCACGACATGATAGACATTGGTTCGACTGTCATCCGACACGGCATTGCCGTCGAGGATGGTCTGCTCCCTCATCTCCCAAGGCTCCTTCACATGGTTACCGTTGCGGTCCATGCGGTCGCGGTCCATGCGGATCTCGTAGGTCGTGGCAGGATTCAGGTCGTAGCCGCCAACGGTCTTCGTGCCCGTTGTCTCCTGACAGTAGGCATGGCCGCTCTCTTCATGGTTGACACCTCCTATCAAGGTCACCTCCTCGGGAACGAGGAAGGTGTTGGAACGTGCCTCACCCTGCTGGCCGTGGGCATCGCGGAAGGGGTAGAACGTACCGCCGCAGGCAAAGACCTCGAAGCGCACGTCTTTGTAGAAGTCGGCCACCGACATGTTGCCACCTCCTCCGGGCTTGGGGAGGGGGTTGCCGTCGGCATCCTGATAATCGACATCCCGTGCGCTGCGTACCTTCACGATATAGTCGAGGGCATCGCCGATTCGGTGGAAGGGGTTGAGGAACGAGCTGCCCATCTGCCTGTACATCTCCACATCGTCCTCCACGGCTTTCTTCTCGGCATCGGACATGGCTGTCCACGCCGCAGCGTTGATGCCGCGGGCGGTTTTTTCTTTCTCCAGCGTGTTGTTCTGCAGGTTCAGCGCCTTCTCGGTCGGCAGGCGCTCGGTGGTGGAGACGAAGAGGCGCGTCATCACATGGGTATATTCCAGCTTCACCTCGAAGTTTCCGTTCATGGCGCGGGCACCGATCTCGATGAAGGCATTGTTCTTCTGTTCCTTGGTGTATTCGCTGTCGTCAGCCAGTGTCATCGTAGCTTCCGACTCTTGCTCCATGCGGTTCAGACCGAAGATGTCTGTCAGTTCCAGGGTGGGATAGAGCTCACGGAATCGCTCATAGGCGGGATAGGTCATGCCGGCGCGTCCCAGCACCGAGGAAATGGTGATGGGGAAGTAGTTCTCACCCTTCGAGCTGATTGACTCATAGGGCATAGCCGGATTCCAGCGTACACCCTCGGAGGCCACCGACGGCAGCTCGATGTTGTTCACACCTGCCACACGGTCCGACCCCACGCCGCAGTAGTTCATCGGGTAGTTCTCCACCACCTGTGTCAGACCCGTAGCGAACACGCCAGCCACGTTGCCGTTGTTGCTCGCAGAGTTGCGCCAGAAGGCGGAGGAGTTGGCACGCAGGTTGGTCTGGAACCAAAGTCCGCCGGCATTCATCGTTGCCGTATTATCCACCACGGTGGAAGTCATGACGTGGACAAACGTCGCGCTGCTTGTGGGGATGGGTGCGCCCGAACCGTCAACGCCCAGGTCGGGCTCAAAGACATAGATGCCACCGCCCTGAAGGGCAGAATTGTTCTTTACGATACAGCCGCTGACAAGTGCCAGGGGTTCCAGATACAGACCGCCGCCATAGTTGGAGGCAGTGTTGTTCTGAACGACACAGTTGCGGATGTGGGCATAATACGTCACCACGGCGGCACCGCCTATCCTGTGCTCTTCATTCGTTCCGTTGGCGTTTCCGTTCACGATGAACAGACCGTCGAGCACGGTGCGGTTGTTTTCCACCTCAGCCTTGGCAGCCTCCTTCTCACTGGCGGTCAGGCTCTCATAGTCTGCGGGCAGTTCACCGAGGAAGGTCAGCTGTCCGGTGAGATCGTTGTTGCTCTCATCCTTAAACGGCTTTTCGTCAATGTCAAAGAGAGTGTTGGTAAAGGTGACGACATGATAGACGTTACCGCGTGTTCCCAACGTTTCGTTATAGACCTCACCACTGAACCGGGTAGGCCGTCCCAAGATATCTCTTTCTTTGCTGAAGTCAGCCTCGAAGCCACCCTCAATCCGGATGCCGTGAGGTACGATGAGCGACTTCTCCAGCTCATTGCTGTTCTCTTCGGAAATGAGGTTGGTGCTACGCGTGGGAATATAGCTGAAGCCGGAACCGTTTTCACCTTCTAAGCGAATAATCACCTCATAGTCCTTCAGGTTGGGCAGCTCTGCTGTGATGGCAGCATCGTTTACGTTGGCTGCCAAACCTGCTGTCACCAGCTCACGACGGAAGACTTCGGGTGTAATGTTGTTCTGTGCCTGTGTCTTGTCTTCGTCATCAGCATATTTATAGGAGGCATAGCGCCAGCGGCCTGCAGCATCCAGCACCTTTTGGAACTTCAGGTAGCAGGCAGCATTGATGGGGTCTTCAGCCGTTGCCATACCCTCACCTGTCTGGGTGACATAGAACACGGCCTTCTTCGGCGTCTCGTTGGGGAACAGCTTGGGTTCAATGTCACGTGTTCCGTCATACTCGTAGGCTCCCATATCCACCTGACAGTCCTGTACACGGTCGGCAAAGGCCACGTCGTTGTCGGGAAGTTCTGTTCCTTCTACGCTCTGATAGACGGAAGAGGCCCTGATCTGTACGTCTGTTTTGCCTTTATTGCGGAGAGCTGTGTAGAACAGTCCCTCGAAGTCCTCCGTTCCTTTGTTGACACAATAGGGGTTGGAGGAGAGCAGTCGGAAGTCGTTGTTTGCCTTGGAACCGGGGTTGGCACTGTTATACACGCCGCCTTCTATGTCGGCGGCAAAAGGCGTGTTCTCTGCGGAAGGAGCCACACCATTGAGATAGACATTACCAATACCATAGCATTTCTTCCCATTGATTTCCGTGGGCCAATTACCCACGTTCCTGTTCGTAGCATCATGAGGGTGGGCCACTGCCGACTGTACGTAGCAGTGGAGGAAGGGATTCACGTTTCCATAGCCTGTGTCACGGTCTCGAATGGCAATACCGTTATTACCATAGATGATGGTGTTGGCCACGAACAGGTTCGGACTCGATGATGTTGCCAGAGAGATGGCACCGCCGCTATACTGCCCGTCTTCTTTCAGCGTGCATGTGTTGTAGGCGATGGTGTTGTTATAGAAGCGTCCCACGCAGAAGCCCAGACCGCCGGCTGAGCCATAGCTGTAGTTCTTGGCAAAGAGCGAGTTGAAACACGTTCCTTCGTACATGAACATGCCACCGGCGAAAATCTGGTCCTGAACGGTGGTTGTTCCATGCGTGGAAGTGTTGTTGAGCACGAAGCATCCTTCGATGGTCGATGTGGCTCCGTCGCAGAACATACCGGCACCCTTGACACGCGAGCAGTACGACATATTGTTGATGACGATGCAGTTGCGCAGGTGTGCTCCTTCGTATATGTTCACACCGGCTCCGCCGCCATGGGCCATCGCCTCGTCCGACAAGAAACCGTGACGGATGGTAAAGCCGTCCCAGCTGGCATCGGAATATTCCACATAGTTGGGGTCTTCTTTGACATAGCTGGCAGATTCCCAGGACGTTCTTTTGGCTTTGGAAGAACCGAACACCCTGTGGGTGTGTGACAGGTTATCGGAAAACTTACCGCGATTTGCAGCAGATGTTGGGTCACCCACGCTGCCTGCTCCGTAGGTGGGCACACAGACATCGGGCATCGTCAGCACACGCTTGCGCAGCGTGGTGCGGTGGGTCTGGAGGGTATAGATTGTCTGTGAAGTAACCACATCGGGCTCGGGGTCGGCCACCACCCTGTCTGTCGTCACGTCGTCCGTTGAAGTCTCATAGTAGTTAGAACCTCTGATGATTTCGTAGAGCTTCACATTGGATATCCAGAACTCGCGACGGTTGGGGTTTTTGCCACCATAACTATCGGAGTATAATGTTGGTATGGGATCTGGGTCACCACCATCGGCTGTGCCGTAGGTGGCATTGGCTGATTTCGTGTTGCGCACACCGTCCTCCACCTCAATCATAATCTTCAGGTTGCCGTCGGAAGGCTGTGTGAACTCCACCACATAATGGTAAGCCATGCCGCGGTTTCCGTCTCTGTCATCACTACCTGTGGTGCTACCAATGGTCTTCAGCATAATGGGGGTGATGCAGTCGTTATCATCACTGCCGATAATGTGGAAGTATATGTTTGTCGGGTCAGTTGAACTGAACTTGTTTCTGTAACCGCCCGCCATCTCCACGCTGAGGCTATAGTCTCCCGCGGGAAGGTTATCGATGGTCTGCCACAGATTCAGCCCCGTCAGCGAGCCGTTGTCGAGGAAGATCCAGTTTCCCAGATAGCTGGTTCCTAACGATGTGTTGGTAGAAGGGTCATAGAGTGTTCGGCTCTTGTTTTTTGAATTGTTGCTGTCCTCGACATTCACCACGAAATTGGTCTTGTCGGGATAGGTCATGTGCCAGCAGTCCTTGCCGCTGGGTGCAGTGCCGAATCTATAATACTTGATGCCACCAACGGTCCCTTCCGAGGTTGGGCTAACGTTTGTAGTGAACGTATAATTGGACAGATAGTCGGGTGTCACCTCTTTCTGATGATCTGTTTCGATGGTATAGTGATGGGTGATGCTCCGGTTCTTGTATTCGTAGGTTTGTGTGTTTGTGTTCTCCACCACCGAGTAGTCATCGTCCCAGAACTTCACGGCATCAGGATTCAATGCCTCATTGCCGGCCTTGGGGTCTTCATCTGAAATCTGAAGGATGGTCTCATAGTCGGCTGCATCGAGGTCTTGTGCAGGAAGCGACTTGGGGATATCTACCACAGCAGACATCAGAGCCTGTCGGTCTAAAAGACTTGGTGTACCGCCATCCTTGGCAGGAAAGCTGCCAATGACAGTGGTGTTGTCGCGCATGATAAAACCTTTGTAGTCGGTGAACTTACCATTGCTCACCCACACCTGGACGGAATCGACTCCGTCAAGACGCCCAGGATCGCCGGGAGCTAACGCATTATAGGCGGCAGCCTTTTCAACGGCATACTGGAGTCCACCTACATAGCGTTCCTGTCGGCTGTTGTTTATCCAGCCGTTGGTGTTACAGTCATTAATAAATAAAGCTAAGTCATCCTTGGTATAATCAGCTGCATTATTCCAGTCGGCACCGCTATGATAAGGATTAGCACGCCAGAAGGAGCGCGAGCCTCCGGAAATTTCGCCGTAGGGGTAGCGCGGGTCATAGTGATATCCTGCGGTGAAGCCCGTCTTTGTTGTACCTCCGACAGAAACAGTGTTGGTGGTCTCTCTGGGTATAGTGCCGTCATCTATGACTTCTTCTTCACCGGCTCTTGCACCGTCATCATAGACGTTTCTTTCTGTTGTCCACGCTTGGGTGACGGTGGTGGTGCTTGTGGCACCTGTCTTCCAGGCGGTGAACCACGACCGTCCGAATCCACCGCAGTACTTTTCGTCGGTAGTCAGCACGGGGTTGCCCTCGCTGTCAAGTATTCGGTCGCAAGTGGGCTCTGTATCCACATAGTCGCCGGATGCAAGGGCAGGCCCTTCCACACCATCCAACACATACACCGTGTTTCCGGCAATGGCATTCGCCCAGCTGCTGCCGTCGCGCTTGCCGGCTCCGTCGGGAGTGACATAGAGCACGGCACCTCCCTTGGGCAGGCGGTGGGTCTCAATGAAGCCTACGTCGGGGTCGCCACCGTAGTCTCGTCCATGGAGGGAGAAGTCGTAGGCGATGGAGGACGAATTGTTGTCGGCCAGGATGCCGCTGCCGTTTACCGTAACGGGGTTGGCGGCATTGACAATGGGGTTGGTGGGCATGGGCTCGTAGTTGACGCGGCCGCCATAGAACGACTGGTCATCACCCGTGGAGTGTCCCACGTTGCGGCTGGGGTTCACGAAGGTGGGATACCGTACAACGACCTCCGTCTCTGGAGTGGTTCCCCAAGCACCCTGCTGACTGCCGTCGTCCAGGCGCCAGTGCTTGACGGTTTTGTCTTCCGACTTGTTATGGGTGAGGACACGGTAGATGTGGTTGGCCTCTAACGTTGAGACAATCTCGTCGGAGAACAGCACGTCATAGCCCATGTAGATATACTGGCCCGTGACGTGGCCCCAGCTTTCCTTGGGGCAATAGACCGTGTTGGTGATGTTGGAGCGGTCGGAATGGATGCGCAGACCGTTGCTGAAGACAACGGTGTTATAGACTTCTATATGGCCTGTCGTTTCATCGGTTTCATCGCACTTGAACGGGAAACCGCAGTTGTTCATGACATCGCAGTTGCGAACCCATATCTTACCGTTACCATTGGCGGTGACGATACCCTGAAGGGTGATTTTCATTTCTTCCGGGGTCTCGCCCTCCTTGGCAACGTACATGTCGGGCTGATATACGCCATCCTCGTCGAAGAGGGTTCCGGCCGTGCAGTTTCGGACGATGACATTCACCAAGGTCAGCTCGGCCTTGCAGAGTCTGCCGGCACTGCCGTGGTCATAGCCGCCACTGACATAGACGGCAGCGCCCTCTGGGGCAGAGCAGTTGGCGATCACACTGTTGCGCAGGATGTTGCCCGTCATGTCGCGACGCTTGTCGGCTGCCGACATGGCATTGTTCACAACGATGCCGGCACCGTCGGCCAGCGACATATACATATCCCACGATCCCGCAGGAGCCAGCGGGTCGGGCTCCGGTGCGTAGTTGGCATTGCCGCTGTACAGACGGAAGCCGTCAATGATGACGTCGTGCTGGTTGGCAATGGCCACCACGTGAACGGAGTGGTTGCGATAGTCACTTCGGAGCACGTCGGCCGACAGGTCACTGTTGTAGTCGAAGGGGCTTCGGTTGGCCTGGGAATTGCCGGTGTTGGTGGAGGGGAAGCCTCCATAGAGGCGCATGTTGCTGCCCGGACGGATGGCACAGGTACGGCCGGAGTTCTGCACATAGGAACCCTGTCCGGAGATGCTCACATTGCCTTCCTTCACCAGGATCTGCACATGGCGGTAGGTGTCATATACCACGTTGCCACTGCCGTCTTTCACCACGTTGCCACTGCCGTCCAAGCGCTCCAGGCGATAGTACGTCAGGCTGGGGTCATCGTCGTAGCTGTTCTTCCCATCTACCAGCCGCTGCTTGAAATAATAGATGGCATCGGGCAGGTTGTTGAGGGGGTGTGTCCAGTCTCTTCCCATCACCTGGTCATCCAGGAAGCCGGTGTGTTCGCCATCATTCGTTCCGCCCGCCGTGACGAGGGTGGGATCGACAAAGATGGTGGGGATGTTGCCGGTCTCCGACGGGTCGCGCCCTTCGGTATTCTCCATCGAGGGCAACAGGACATATTGGATGTTGCGGTAGCTGTGGGCAAGGGCACCGCAGGAAGAGACACTCTCAAAGTGTCGGCCCACCACATCTACATCGGTGTGGGCATGGCGAATCTCATTGCTGATGCCCTGCACGGCATCGGTCACCTGCACGGCCTTCATGCGCAGGTCGCTGACGGCCAGCGGATGCCAGTTATAGACACGCTGGTAAGCCTGTCCGTCGGCTGTCTGGGTGGGATCGACGGCTCCGTTGGCACCATACTGTATGCCGGCATTGAGGGTGGGCTGCTTGAACATGGGGAAGTAGCCCGAATTGTATTCCGGTGACGGGTAGTTCTGGTCGTTCAGCGTATAGACATCTTCCTTGGTGACGGCAGCCCAGTCGGTGATGTCGCCCTTGGAGAAGGCACTGTGGAACACGTATATCTTCTTGTCGCCTGTCTTGTAGGCTGCAAACTGCACATCGTTGTTCACCGCCGTTTCGTTTCCCCAGGCCACGGAGTTATAGATGGTTCCGCCGTTGCGGATGTAGATTCCTCCCGTGCGGCCATGACGACGGCCGTAGTAGATGACATCGGGACCGATACACTTGTTGTTCACCACGGAGCAGTGGTTCAACGTACCGCCCTCGTCCAGATACACGCCGGCACCCTCGGCATTCGAGGTGTTGTTGGAAATGACGGAGGCATGACAGAAGGGGGTGTAGGAGTCAATGGCGTCGAACTCGGTTTTAGCGGCACCGACGAGCAGGGAGCTCATGGTGGCACTGGGGTATTCGTTGGGCACATGGCAGATGGCGAGTCCCGCACCGATACGGGCTGCGCACTGGATGACATAGCTGTGCTTCAAGGCACCGTCGTAGTCGATACACACGCCGCCGCCGTAGCCTTGCTGCATACCATATCCCGTGGCCTGTGAGGTGTGGATATAGCAACGCTCCACCTCACCGCCGCCGTCCATATACACGGCACCGCCGCGCTGCATGGCCGAGCAGTGATGAATGGTGCAGTTGCGCAGCATGGAGTTGCGAACCATATACACACCGCCGCCAAAGCCCGTATGGTCATGGCCGACGAGGTTGGTGCTGCTGGCATAGCCGCCCTCGATGGTGCAGCCGTCAATCAGGGCTTGGTCGGCCAAGGCCTTGTAGTGACCGGTGAGGCCTTTCTCACTGCCTGCCGGGTTTGGTTCTATCTTTCCGTTTGTTCCGAACCACACGACATGGTAGGAACTCAGGGGGTAGGAGGTGTTGTAGATACCGCGGTAGCTGTCGTAGGCAAAGGAGTAGGGTGTTGTGGAGTGGTTGCCCGAGAGCACGGTCTTGTATTTGAAGTTCCAGCGGCGCACGGTCTCACCGATACGGTCGGCATTGATGTCGCTCTCCACCTCGGCGTATGTCTCGCCATTGGTCATGATGCGCTTCTTGGGCAGCAGTTCCGGATGGTCCGGGTCGTCGGGCACCTCGTCGCCCTTGAAGCCTCCATAGACAGAGATTCCGCCATAGATACAGAAGGAGGTGTTGAACAGCGAGGCATCGGCCTCACTCGTTGAGCGGCTCGTCGGCACGTAGGTCACTCCGTCTCCTTCGGCCCCCGTCACAAAGACCAGTCCCTTTGTGATGGTACCGGCAGCGATGGCTTCTCTGAGCTCGTCAATGGCCAGCTGCAGGTTGTTTTTCGCCTGTGCCCAGCTTGAACCGTCGTTTTCAAAATTGCCGTCCACACCATCCACATAGCGCACACCATAGGTCTGCGCTGAGAGTGGAATCACCAGCGTAAGCATGAGGATAAGCCCCATCAGTTTTCGAAGTATCTTGTTCATCTCCATTGTCTTATCAGTCTTATTAGTCTTATAAGTCCCACGAGTCCTATGGGTCCGGCACCATATCCGCTGTGAAATCCAAGTCTGCTCTCACCCACGGAACAAAGATGTTGAAGCGTGAGGAGGAGAGATTGCGGCGGTGGCGGTAGTTCAGGTTCTGCTCCTCGCCGTCGTGGGTGTTAACACCTGTCTTGCGAATCAGCAGGTTCACGTCGAAGTATGAGTCAACGGCCTTGTTGAGGATACCGTCGGAGTTTTCGTCATATTGGAAGGGGATGGTATAGAAATACTGTCGGCCATACCACTGCTGACCGATGTCGTTGTTTATCAGGAAATGCGAGTAATTCTCGGTGCCGTTCTCGGAATCTCCGTCGTCTTCATCGGCACTTGTCCAGAGGTTCTCGGTGGGACGGAACAGCAGGCAGTTGAGCTTCTTCAGCTTCTTCGCCTCCACACGTGAGATGTAGAAGTTCTGCTGCTGTGTCGGATCAACGTTCCATTTCACATCTACCTTTGATGCCACGTGATAGATGATACGGGTGATGTCGCCGGCATTCTTCAGGTCGGTGATGGTATAGTAATACAAGCCATTGTAGGGCGCAGCCGACGGACAATAGTTGTAGGGCGAGGAGTAGAGGTCTTGCAGGTGGGTCTTCAGGTTGTCATCTACATCAAACATCAGGGCCAGCACGTCGCTCTCATGGTGGGAAATGCCAAGCACCTGATTGTCTTCACCCACCTTGATGCCCAGCTTATGACCGTTGTGGGTCAGCTCCGTAGCTGAGGCTGCCACGTAGAAGCGCAACTTCGTAATGCTTTCGGGAATCTTGAAGCTCACTCTCTGCTTACTGCCATAGATGCTGTCGTTCAGCGTCTGGGGCGGATCCACCGTCATCAGGTAGGTCTGCCAGTCCTCTGGATCATCACCTATGTCTATGCGGTTCACGTCTTCGTCATCCACCACCATGGGACAGACCCTTCCGCCCGATGCCTCGGGGTAGGCTCCCTCTGGCTCCGTAAAGCCTACGGCATAGATATAGAAGTAGCGCGGGTAGCCGAAATGCTCGTAGGTTCCAGGGTCGCCGGGTGTGCGGGTGCCGTCCTCTGTCATATCGATGTCGGGCTGGAAGCACACCGTCATGTTCAGCTCCACCAGGCGTTCCTCTTGCACCCCTTCCTTGTTCCCATGGTTATCCTGCCCCTGCTCATCCGTTGAACAGGCGGCCAGGAAGAGCAGGACTGCTCCCATGATGATATATCTAATCACATTCCTCATTCCACATTCCTCACAAATCCACCTTCTCATACGTTCCCGTCTGCCAGTCGAGATCGACGAAGTCGGCAATGTAGAGCGTATTCTCTTCTGCGTTAAGTGCCAGCTGGAGCCAATAGACGGTGTTTCCTTGAATATTTTCCTTCAGATAGGCCGTTGCCGTGTGAGGGACTGGGGCTGCCGCACCTTCCTTGGTGGTGTAACTGACCGTGATTTCCATCCCCGGGTCCTCAGAAGGATCCGAATAGTCGCGCGGGATGGTGAGGAGACCGTTGACGGCCACATTCTGATAGGTTGTTGTCAGGACTACGTTCAGCACATCGTTATGAACGTCATGAACGCCATCATCATGGTTATAGCGCAGATCTACGTAGATGTTGCCGCTACGCTCCTGCCAGATGGGCTTTTCCGTCTCGTTGGCTGTCGGGCTGCTGTAGATGTTCAGTAGTCCCTTGTCGTAATAGGGGCCGCAGTGAATACCTGTAAACCTCACCTCTGTGCCTTCTGTTATCTTTGCCAGTGACACCTGCAGGGCAAACATCGCCATGCCGTGATGGAAGTACCAGTCGATGACTCCGTCGCGGGCATCCGCTGTCAGCTCATCGCCGCTCATCGGGTAGGTGAAGTTGTTATAGTGTGTTCCGAACTTATTGTTGTTCTCCGTGTCATGCACGCCTGCGACATAGTTGCTGGTGCCCCACAGCGGGTCTTGCTGGTTGTTGGTGCAGTAGTCATAGCTTCTGACGGTGACGGGCAGCATCGGCATCCCCTTGCTGTCGGTTACGAGGTAGTTGGCATAGGGCGCATAGGCACGGAAGGTGAGTTTCTCGTCGGGATCCAGCGGCCAGTACTTCGTGGGGGAGTAGCCCCAAGTGGAGGTGCCCGCATCCCAGGTCACCTTTTGGTTGCGCATCAGCTCATAGATGGCATAGTCCTTGATGTGTGTCTTCGGTACCGTGAAGTCGGGGTCGAAAGTCGTGCTGCCGGTGTACCAGCAATATACCCCGAAGCCCGCGTCCTTCAGGTTCTCCGTGTTATGAACGCCATAGCCCGTATAGGTCACCGCGTCACGTGTCGAGCCGGGTGCCTGCCCCAGTACCTCTGCCGAGAATCCGACAGGGTTCCCCTGGTTGGCAGACCCAGACTCCCCCGCCGCCTCATCGCTGGAGCAGCCCACAAGGATCATGAGAGCCATAAGTCCCATGAGAAGCCCACCTCCAGCCCCTCCCAACAGGGAGGGGAGAATGTGCTGTTTGCGGTGTATCTTGTTGACCTTCATTGTCTTTCTTTTTTCTATTCTCTCTCCTCGCTC
>JAFSWU010000123.1 GCA_017444365.1 Prevotella sp. | reverse complement strand
TTTCCATCTTATAGCATTTATATTTTGGCGCAAAGTTAATAAAAATATTAGATTATGCCAAATAATAATGCTATATTTTGGCGCAATCTATGCAAAATTTTGAGATTATGCCAAGGTATAGTACTATCATTTTACCCGAAAGCAGATAGAAGATGAACGATACTTCATTCCCGAACTCGTGGATATTCACCAACGCTACCCTAAGCTGAATCTCGTCAGCGTAGCCGTCGAGGGCAGCATGGACGACCTGCCGAAGCTGAAGAAGCTTACCAAGGAACTCAACATGGACTGGACGCACGTCTGCCAACTCCACAGCGACACCGCCAGCGTGGCCAGCAGCTTCGACGTCTCTTCCCAAATACGGCGGTTTCGGCCTCAAAAACAACGCCGGCTTCATCTTCAACAACGAAGGCAGCAGCGGCGGTGGCCGCTCGCGCGGATGCGACGATGACTGGGACGACGAGGACTGGTAAACGTAATCACCCCACCAACCCACCATTTCTTCTGGAAACGCCTTTGTATAAAGGGAATGAGCGACGTTGGGTTGGTGAGGTTCAACCCACCTTCAACCCACCTTCAACCCAACATGCGAAGTTAAGTTGGAGAGTAGCTTCTTCAAGTTTAATGGTGGGGCAATGGTGGGTTGAAGGTGGGTTAAATGCATCTAACCCACCATGCTCTAAGCCCCTTGTACAAAGGCTTTCCTAGATATTGTGGTGGGTCTGGGTTAAAAATGAGAAAACTCTGCAAACCGAAGGAAATACCTCGTAGGCTTAAGAGATTTTACTGGTAGGCCTAAGAAAAATTACTGGTAGGCCTACTGGAAATTCCGGTAGGCCTATGGGAAATGCTTGATTGGACTAAGAGATATGCCGTTTCGTTCATCGCGATATGCCGTTTCGCGATGGGCGAAACGGCATATCGTGATTTTTTTTCTTAGACGAAAGTCAATGTTGCTCGCCGATAGTTGTATGAAAGCCAATAACTTCGTTTCAAGCCTTCGGATAGGAAAGACCGGTCTATCAGTTCTTTTGCCATTGGATGTTCAGTGGCAAAGAAATCCAGTTCCCGTTTGATCAATCGCTCCGACAACCCAATGCGACGGCCAAACTCCTCAAAATCCTTGCGCCCAACCGTTTTTGTGTCTGACAACTTCATGCCCTCCTTAAACAATCCCTTGTCAAGGGCGAAGATGCGAGGCATACTCAGATGCAGACTGGTGTTGATGAGGTCATAAGCTGGGGCAAGATGATATTCCCCATCACCGCGATTGATGAGTGAGAAGTTCTTCAGGTGGGCATCATCATTGAGGGTGAGATAGTTGAACACGATGATTCGGAAGAACTTCAAGATTTCTACAGGTGCAGCTTTGATGTATTTGCGTATGATGTCAGCGCATTCCTCGTAACTTAGGTTGCTATACTTGAAATCGCTGCCACCATTGGCGTTGGTCAGTCCGGCAAGAGAAGCAAAATCCTCCTGACTGTATTTTTGTCCGTTTGGACCAACGTCAAAGCGTCGGCAAAGATAGGCCGCTTCGCCGTCTCGGAAAAAGCAAAGGCCATTAGCAGCTGTTTCTATGTGATAGACCTGTGAAGCCAGCTGCATAGTCAGATGTTCGTTGGCAGGACAAAACTTGCGGTCGAGCAGGGCATACGATGATGGAGCGGGTTTTAAGATGTATGTGCCTCGTTCGTCCTCGGCGGGCTTCACCAAGCGCCCTTCGCCATTCATTACCAAACTCGCCTTAGACTGCACGCCAGAAAGCGAGATGCGCCCCACGTTCTTCAAATAGGCTTCCTTGTCGGCGTTATCATTGTTGGGACTGTCAAAGTCCAGCACATGAGAAACCTCTTTCCCGTCAAACAGTTGTCTGCGGGCTGCTGGGGAATAGGTAGTAAAGCCTTCCTGCAAGGTAGACGGACATACGTTTATCTCTGTCATATTCAATAGGGCTTAACGGTTACGGATCCAATGGCATCATGCTGTGCGGTTGCAAGCATAATACCAAAATCATCGTTTTCATCGATATGAAGCAACATTGACTGCACTTGACGGTTGGAACCTTCAGACAGCATATTATAGAAATAGGGGAAAAGATGAGCTGAGCGATACGGCTCTTTCCTGACAGGCATTGCCAGGCAGACGGGTTCACCGTGGTAGTTCTCTTCATAGGTGAACACATATTCCTTGGCATCTGTCTCTTGCAGAATGCCAGCCTCCACATCGTGAACATAAACCTTACACTGTCTCATAGTCAAGTTGCTTGATGTTAATGTCTATTTGCAGTCCCAATGTGTCCAGTATCGTGAGTAGGGTAGCGAGTTGAGGATTGCCCTCGCCGCGCTCGATTGCCACAACGGTATTAACAGCAACACCAGACAAATCTGCCAATGTCTGCTGATTTATTCCTAGTTTCTTGCGTCTTTCCTTAATGGAATTGCCGATTTCTTGCTGTGTCATAATCTCATTATAATGCGATTTTGGTGCAAATATAGCAATAATTCCTTAAAGTAAAAGCAAAAATCGCAATAAAATAGGATTTTTTACTTAAAATGACTCTAATAGTTGTCTGATTGAACAAAAATCGCAATGCATTGCGATTTTTGTCTGCTATTCGTAAATCAATGTAGTGAGATGATCTTCTGCAAAGATGTCGCGGGCCACCTGTTGCAGGTCCTCGGGGGTGAGGCAGTCGATGTGACGCATGATGTCGCTGAGGTCGCGCTCCTTTCCGCTGTGCAGGTAGTTCTTGGCGAAGTCGAGGGCAAACTGCTCGCGACTGTCGCTGGCAATGGCCAACTGGCCTTGCAGCTGCTGCTGGGCCTTGCGCAGTTGGGTGGGGGAGAGTGGATGTTCTATGAGTTTGGTGAGTTCGCGTCGCACCAGTCGGCAGCAACGCTTCACGTCGTGTGGGTCGCAACCGAAATACACGCACCAGCAGCCCGTGTCGCCATAGCACACCATACTGCTCTCTACGCTATACACCAGTCCGTTGCGCTCTCTGAGCGACAGGTTCAGGCGCGAGTTGAGACCCGGCCCGCCCAAAATGTTGTTGAGCAGGTAGAGAGCCCAACGGCGTTTGTCGTCGGCAGCATAGGCGCGAGAGCCGATGATGACGTGAGCCTGATGGGTGCCGCGGTGACGGATGATGGACCCACCTCCGGCAGACCCACCCCCGACCCCTCCCTGAGATGGAGGGGAGTAGGTAGTTTTGTGGTCAAGCGCCTCTATTACATCATCTGTATGGTGTTTTATCCACTTCGTCAATTCTTTAAAGTCGATGTTGCCGCTGGCAAAGAACACGCAGTTGTCGGGGCGGTAATAGCGACTGGTGAAGCGCTGGGCATCCTCGCTGTTATACTGTCTCACCTGATCGCTTGTGCCCAGAATATTGTGGCCCAGAGGATGACCTTCGAACAGAATATTCTCGATTTCATCGAAGATTAGCTCGGCTGGCGTGTCCTCATAACTCTCGATTTCATCGCATACCACCTCGCGCTCTTTCTCCACCTCGTTTTGCGGATAGGTGCTGTGAAAGACGATGTCGCAGAGCACATTGACGGCCTTCTTGAAATGGCGGGCTTGGATGGCGCAATAGAATACCGTATCTTCCTTGTTGGTGAATGCGTTCAACTCGCCGCCCAGTCCCTCGATGGCGTTGATAATCTGTACGGCGCTGCGATGCTCGGTGCCTTTGAACGACAGGTGCTCGCAGAAATGGGCCAATCCCTCCTCGCCAGGTAGTTCGTGGCGGGTGCCGGCCTTCACGGCAATGCCGCAATAGACCACCTGTGACTCAGAGGGCAGGTGGATGATGCGCAGGCCGTTTTCCAGTGTGATAGTGTTGTATTTTGTCATCTGGGATGCAAAGGTACAAAAATAATTCATAATTCTTAATTCATAATTCATAATTATTTCTTATCTTTGCAACCTGTAAAAAACAAATGACTATGAGAAAAGTAATAGGTATTGGCGAGACTGTTCTCGACATTAT
>JAFSWU010000017.1 GCA_017444365.1 Prevotella sp. | reverse complement strand
GAAATTCGCAAATTATCGAATTGTTTTTTAATAATCTTTAATTTCCACATCTGGAAATATAATCACTATTTCACAAGCCTTGTGGGACGAAATTGTTTGGTGGCAAAGAGGTAAAATCCTATCTTTGCAACCAAATCAATTTATGCAGGGATCAGGCATGGGTGAAGTCGCAGATCCGCAAAGAGCACTATGGCGACTCCAATAGTAACTACCAGTGGAAGAAACCTTCGTGGAAAAAATGACGATTGAAGAAGTCGTAAAGGGAGGTAAGATATGAGTCATATTGTTACGCTGGCAATCATTTTTGCCATTTACTACTTCTATCACGTCTATAAGGCAAGTGTAGAGGAAAAGGAGGCGGAAGAAGACAGGTTCTTCAATGATTTGATGAATAATGGTACTGACCAAGAAGCTGAAAAAGAGGCGGGGCAATATCTGGACGAAAGAACTATTACGGGGTTGGTGTTAAGTACTCTACGCAAAATAGGGTGCGAGCCTGAGACGGAGACGAAAGAGAACACCACACATGAATTCTTTACCTATCAGGGTGAGAGGTTTACGATAGAATGCAATGATAGTTGCAAATTCATTGTTATCTATGACACTTGGTGGCATGAGCTATCGACTTATAGCGAGGTTGAGGAAATCGCTGATCTCCATAAAACGATCAATGTCGCTAATCAATATGCTGGTTGCACAGTTATCTACACCGTGAATCAAGAGATGGAACAAATTGGCGTGCATAGCAGGAGAAACATCCTTTTCATCCCTCAAATTCCAGACATTGACCATTATCTGATAAGCGTCTTGAATGACTTCTTCAAGGCTCAGAGGTTTGTTTTGACGGAATTGGAAAAGTGTAAGGTCAGAGAAGTGAATTGATGAAGAAGTTTATATTCGGAGTAATTGCGCTGATGGCAAGTGCATGTTATTGAAGGAAATGAAGTACTTTTTTGCTGCTTTTTCTTTGTTCTTACCATTTTTCTTATTAACTTTGCACCCAAAGTATATATATGGGCGTAACTTACGATAGCACAGAAAAGAAATTCGTATTCGATTTCGAGCACGATGGTGCTGAGGACATCGGGCTGGCTATCAGAAATGCAGTAGATAGTGCTCACAAAATCATTAACCTCTATCACTATGACATTGTGGCTATGCCTGCACGTCGGACCAAGGAGAATATGTATATGATACGTTATATCTATAGGTTTAACCAGCCCAGACTTATCAAAGTAGAAGAATTAAAGGCAATGGATGAGGAACTCTGTTCGAAGATTCGCCAGCAGAACGTGTTGGTTATCGATGACGTAACCACCAGCGGCTCTACGTTGAATGAGGTTCTACGTACCCTTCGGATCCTGAATGAAGATAATGACATCACGATCTTCAGCCTCATTGGTCGCAAGGATCTGATGGCCGAATCGCTCTAAAGGGCATCTTTTTTGAAATTTCGTGGCCCTTTTCTAAAATTTTGTGGTTGTTATTGAGAGAAAAGAGGCACGAATTTTAGCGGCCCCACCCCCAAATCACTGGGAAGGCCTTTAAACACTGGAGAAATTGCAAAAAGCAGTCCCCCGAAGCTCCCCCATAGGTCCCCCTTTTTTGCTTTCAAGACCCCTTTTGTTTAACACTTCAACTTTTTTAGAAAAAAGTCGGCAAAACATTTGCATTTCTGACATTTTTTTTGTATATTTGCAACATGATTCAAAGCCGAGCGAGGCGCGTAGTTCAATAACATTATTCATTAACGCAAACACAAAACAATGGAAAAAAGGAATTGTATCAATGGTGGGGCTCAAGGAGCTTCGCCAGAAGGAATGCTGGCAGTGCAGCAGTTCCTTCAAGACAACTACCATTTCCGTCGCAACATGTTGAACGGGAAGGTAGAGTTTTCAATCTTGCCTGAGGGCAATGATGACGCAGAAAAGGAGTTGGATTGGCGCCCTCTGACGCCTGAGGCTCTGAACAGCATCATCATCCGTGCCAAGCGCGAGCAGATCTGCGAGAAGGGCAGTCCGAAGACGGACATCATGGAGTATGTGCACTCCGAGGAGATCGAGACGCACGACCCCATCGTCAAGTTCTTGAAGGGACTGCCGACATGGGACGGACAGAACCATGTGGCCCGCCTCTTCAGACGTCTGCCTGGCATCAGTACGGAACAACTGAACTATCTGACCATCTGGTTGCGCTCGGCTGTGGCCCACTGGCTGCAGATGGATACACTGCATGGCAACGAGTGCGTGCCAACGCTGATCGGGGCCCAGGGGTGTGGCAAGACCACGTTTATCCGTCGGCTACTGCCACAGGAGTTGCGTCAGTACTATCTGGACCATCTGAACCTTTCGAACAAGTTCGACAAGGAGATGGCACTGACCAACAACCTGCTGGTGAACCTCGATGAGTTGGAGGCTATCCGCCCCAGTCAGCATGCTGCCCTGAAGCAGACACTCTCGAAGAGCAAGGTGAACGGGCGACCCATCTACGGCTGTGCCCAGGAGGACCGTCCACGCTATGCTTCGTTCGTATCGACGACGAACAATCCTCATCCACTGACGGATGCGACAGGCAATCGACGCTATATCTGCGTCAGGATTCCTGCTGGGCAATACATCGACAACAGTGGCGAGATTGATTATGGACAACTCTATGCGCAGGTGCTCTACGAGATCCGCGAACTGAAGTCGCCGTACTGGTTCAACAACGACGAGGTGGCCCGCATTCAGGAGATGAACCTTGAGTTCATGGAGCGGAGGGATGTGACAGACGCCATCACGGTCTGCTTCCGCAAGCCGGAGGAGGGTGAGGCGTTCAAGCGGATGAAGAGTTCACAGGTACTGGAAGTGCTCCGCAACGAGTTCCCATCCATCCCCAACACCTTGAAGATGGCAGCGGATGTGGGTGTGGCGCTGAACACACTCGGCTATGAGTTCAAGGAGCACGGCCACGTGAAGTTCTATCGGGTCATTCCCCTAAAGGCCGCCTGAGGGGGCCTTCACTGAAAGAAAGGGGGGCTAAAGGGGGAGGTAAGGGGGACCTCCTCCTTACCTTTTTCCCTGTATTTAAAGGCTTTTCCCAATATTTCGGGGGTGGAGGCTGTGTTTTTTTTTTAGAAAATCACTTTTCCACAAGCCTTGTGGGGCAAAAAGATTTGGTGACGGAGTAGCCAAGGCCCTGATAATGAAATTTTTCAGGCAAACAGACGGGAGATTGGAAAAAAGTTCGTACCTTTGCAGCCGTTTTATAGAAAGAGGTATAAAAGATGAAACGAGTTGTGATTACGGGCATCGGCATCTGGTCGTGCCTGGGAACAGACAGGGAAACGGTTAAGGAATCTCTTTATAACGGTAAATCGGGCATCGGCATCGAACAGGAACGTCTGACATACGGTTACCGTTCCGCCCTGACGGGTATCGTGGAGACACCCGTCATCACCAAACAGATGCTGGACCGTCATACCCGTGCTGGCATGTCGGAAGAGGCACAGTACGCCTATATGGCCTCGCGCCAGGCCTTCGAACAGGCACAGGTCTCCGACGAGTACCTGCGCCAGAATGAGGTGGGCTGTATCTTTGGCAACGACTCCTCAGCCAAGCCCGTCATCGAGTCAGCGAAACTCATGGCAGAGAAACACGACTCAGCGATGCTGGGCTACGGCAATATTTTCCAGTCGATGAACTCGACGGTGAACATG
>JAFSWU010000122.1 GCA_017444365.1 Prevotella sp. | reverse complement strand
GCCGGGGCTGAAGACCTACCTCGAGCGCAAGGGCACACTTCCCAAAGGCATCGTGCTCGGACTCGCCGCCATCTGCGTCTACTACCGAGGTGGTCAGCGCACCGACGGCACCCCCATCCAGCCCAACGATGATCCGCGCATCATGCAGTTGCTGACCGACCTGTGGGCAACGGGTGAAAGCAGAAAGGTGGCTGAAGGTGTACTCGCTGCACAGGACCTCATCTGGCACGAGCACGGTGACCTCAACGCCATCCCCGGCCTCACCGACCTCCTCACACAGAGCATCGAGAGCATTCTTGAGCATGGAATGATGGAGACCGTTAAGCTGTTGATGGCCTGTTAAGGTCCCTCAAAAGAAACTAAAGAACCCTTCAAACAACATGAGATTTTTTAAAGTTATTGTGCTCGGGGTTGCGCTGTTGTGCAGCCAGCATTTGTTGGCTAAAGTGGTCTATCAGAGTGCCAACGTTCGTTTCACCCTCATTGACGAGGGTTCTGTGCGTTTGGAGTATGCCCCCGATGGAAAGTTCGTGGATAATAAGAGCTTTATGGCCGTCATCCGCGAGTACCCAGACGTTCCATACGACATTAAGGACAACAGCAAACAGGTGGTGATCACAACAGCAAAGTTCAAACTGGCGTATAAGAAAGGAACAGGTCCTCTCAGCGCCAGTAACTTGACTATCAGCAGCACAAAGGCCATCTCCACCCCGTTTGTATGGAAACCTGGTACTCCGCAAAAAGGAAACCTAAAAGGGACCTATCGCACGTTGGACGGCTACGACGGAGCAGAATATCAGTATGCAAACCCCAAACATGATATGCCCATCGAGGATGGTATACTCGCTACCGACGGCTGGACTTTTATTGACGACAGCAAACGTTTGCTTTTCGATGATGACAAGGATTGGGAATGGGTCACAGAGCGTAAGAGTGCTGAAGGGGCACAAGACTGGTACTTCATGGCCTACGGTCACGACTACAAGAGCGCACTGCTCTCATACACCAAGTTCGCAGGCAAGGTTCCCCTTCCCCCACGCTATACCTTCGGTTATTGGTGGAGCCGCTATTGGAGTTATAGCGACCAGGATTTCCGCAACCTCATTGCCGGCTTCAGACAACTGGACCTGCCGCTTGACGTGCTCGTCATAGATATGGACTGGCATCCCATCAGTCCAGAGGCTGGCGGTGGATGGACGGGCTGGGACTGGAATGAACGTCTGTTCCCAGACTACAAAAAGTTTCTTGCATATCTCGACGAACAGGGCGTGAAGGCAACTATGAACCTTCATCCAGCCGATGGCGTGCGCCCTTATGAGAAGAAATACGAGGAATTCATGCAGCGCTTAGGCAAAGACGACGGCAAGACCTACGAATGGCTGGGCTCTGACAAGCGCTACGTGAAGGCTCTTTTCGACACCTATCTTCATCCTTATATGGAAGAAGGCGTTGACTTCTGGTGGCTCGATTGGCAGCAGTGGGAAAAAGACCGTGCGATTAAGAGTCTGGATAATGTGTTCTGGTGCAACTACATTTGGTTTTCGGACATGGAGCACAATGGTCACAAGCGTCCTATGCTCTACCACCGTTGGGGCGGATTAGGCAACCATCGTTACCAAATCGGATTCTCGGGCGACTCCTACATAACGTGGAAAAGCCTCAAGTTCCTGCCATATTTCAATGCCACAGCCTCCAACGTGCTCTATGGCTACTGGAGCCACGACATCGGTGGGCATCAGAGCCTGAAGTACGGTACACCTGTTGATCCACAACTCTACACCCGTGCTATGCAGATGGGGCAATATCTGCCCGTTATCCGTTCGCACAGTACTAAGGATCCCAGTCTTAACAAGGAGCCTTGGGCCTTTGATCAAGCAACACAACAAAGACTTGCCAACGTCATCAATGGCCGGTACGCGCTCGTACCTTATATTTATACGATGGCACGTAAGACCTTCGAAACGGGGATCTCGCTATGCCGTCCCCTCTACTACGACAGTCCTGAGGCCAAGGAGGCTTACGAATACAAGGAGGAATATATGTTTGGCGATAATATGCTCATTGCCCCCGTCACCGATGAAGTGGACAAGGAGAGTGGTTACGCTACTGTTAGACTTTGGCTTCCTGACGGCGAGTGGCTGGAATACGAAACAGGTGAGATGCTGCACGGAGGCAAAACATATGAGCGCAGTTTCACAATGGATGAATATCCAGTATACGTTAAAGCGGGCAGCATCTTGCCTTATTATGGAAAACTGAAGAACCTCTCAGGTACGGAACAGGCTGTTACGGTTCGAGTTTTCCCAGGTCAGAACAAGGGCGATTTCCTGCTTTATGAAGATCATGGCGAGGATAAGAATTATGAGGCAGAATATGCCTTCACGCCGCTTTCCTACATCCGTCAGGATGACAAGTTAATAGTAACAATAGGGGCACGAAAGGGGCAATACAAGGATATGCCTGCTCAACGGCGGTACTACGTGGCACTGCCGTGTCAAAAAGCTCCTTTGAGCGTGGCTTCGCAAGGCAAGCAGCTGCCCTTCACCTACGATGGCATGAATCTTGAAACTACCATCGACCTTGGCATGGTCAACTGCTCCACAGGCACAGTCATTGAGATAGAAATGCCTCAGGAATCTGACCTGACAGATGGCTTAAAGGCTCAGTTCCGCCACATTCAGACCGTCGTTCATGACTTCAAGCAACACGAAGCCGGAATGGTCTATACTGAAGACTTCGGATTCCTGGAAGCCGCTCCGTTGCGCCTTTCCTATCATCCCGAAAAGCAGGATGAGACGCTCAGCGCATTCTGCGAGAAATATCAGAGAATTTCCCAAGTGCTCATTGAACAGATGGGTGTTGACGATCATTACAAGCGTGCTGTACAGCTGCTTAACACCAAAAACGCACTTGCAGATGTTGATGCATCAGCTTTCCAAGCGAACGGCCAAACGGGTTTTAGCATCCGCTTCTTCAACAATAAAACGCCCACAGGCAATGTAGTTGCAACAGCTCATGTGGAGAAATTGGATGCATTCTGGAGTCAGAACCCATGTGATGGCGTTACGGCCGACGGTTGGAGCTTGATTGCAGAGAGCGAGTTTACTGCTCCTGAGACAGGCGACGTCATCTTCCACATTGCAGGCGACGACGGCTACCGTCTCATCGTTGACGGCAAACAGCTCTGTGCTGATTGGGGCGACCACTCCACAACATCACGCACAGCTTCTATCAAGACAACCAAAGGGCAGAAACATTCGATTCGCGTAGAATACTACGACAACCAGTACAATGGCATCTTAAGACTGAAGGCGATGACCGTTAACTGAATTTGATTTATGACTAACAGATTATGAAAGAGTTCCTTCAGATAAATCCCGTTGACACGGTGGCCGTAGCCCTCCAAGACCTGCCTGGGATCCCCGCTGGTCATAAGTTCGCCCTTCGCGACATCGCCGAGGGCGAGGACATCATCAAGTACGGCAACCCCATTGGCCACGCCACACGCGACATCCGAAAAGGGGAACTCGTGGACCACAACAAT
>JAFSWU010000121.1 GCA_017444365.1 Prevotella sp. | reverse complement strand
TTTTCTTCAGAAAACCATGCGATAGACATTTGTTTCTCGTGGTTCGAAACCTACTTTTTTATATAATGCGTTGGCTGCTTTACGTTCAGGACGGCTTGTCAAATAAAGCGATTTGGCACCAAGACTCTTGGCTATTGCAATGGCATGGTGTAACAATTGTTTGGCATAACCGCGCCCGCGTGCCGTTTCGTCCACAACAAGGTCTTCCAGCCATGCTTTGTCTCCCGTGAGCGAAGAGGCAAGGCAGAGACAGCATGTCGCCACAACAGCTCCCGTCTCGTCGAGCCCCACGATCAGGTGCGTCTGCTCATGGGCAATGGTCCGCTCAACGTCGGCAATGCTCAGCCCGTTAAAGCGTTGGGACAATTGCCGCATCAATACGTTAAGGGAGTCCACAACGGATGGTTCGGCAGCAGTCACTTCGGTGATACGAAGGGTGTTCAGGCCGCGTAGGAGGTCCTTTGCAGAAAGATGGAGGGTGGGGTGTATGAATTCAGGGAAAATCTCGCAGAGCGGTTCCAGGACGAAACGGCGCTCGTGCATGCGGGGATGGGGGAGCGTGAGTTCCGGTGTGTCAACGACAATGTCGTCAATTGCCAGAATATCAATGTCTATCGGGCGGTCATGATAAGTGCCGTCAGTGCTTTTCGTTGTACGCCCTAATTTTTGCTCTACATCCTGGGTCAAGAGCAGCAGTTCCATTGGTTCAAGGTCGGAAAAGAACACTGCAGTAGCATTCAGAAAAGATTTTGACGAGACAAATCCCACTGGCGACGTTTCATAAAAACGCGAGCACTCACCGAGCGTCATGCCACGCTCAGTGAGTGCTGCGAGTGCTGCTTTCAGTTCTTGCTCACGATTGCCTATATTGGCACCGAGAGCAATGACAACACGATGTTTCATGATCTGGCTGTTGTTTTTCAGTCCACAATGAGCAAGGCGTCACCGAATGGACCGAATTTGTAGCCTTCCTTGATGGCAACATCGTAGGCGTGCATCGTTTCGTCGTAGCCGCCGAAAGCTGCCGTCAGCATCAGCTGCGGAGAGATGGGCAGGTTGAAGTTCGACAGAAGCGAATCGCAAACGCGGAAGTCGTAGGGAGGATAGATGAACTTGTTGGTCCAACCGTCGTATTCCTTGATGCGGCCGTATGTGCCCACAACGGCTGTTTCTATGGCGCGCTGTACGGACGAACCTACTGCAAGGATGTGTTGTCCCTTGTCGCGGGCTTCGTTCACACGTTCTACGCAGGGCGTATCTACAACCATTTGCTCGCTGTCAACCTTGTTCTTCGACAGGTCTTCCACGTCTGCGCTCTGGAATTGCCCCAAACCGCAATGGAAAGTAACGAACGCGCTGTCGATGCCCTTTATCTCCATGCGCTTCAGCATCTGGCGGGAGAAGTGAAGACCGGCAGAAGGTGCGGAAACGGCGCCCTCATGCTTGGCAAAGAGGGTCTGATAGCGCTCTATGTCCTCTGCCTCAGTCTCACGGTTCAGATAGCGGGGAATCGGAGCTTCACCGAGCGAGTAGAGCAACTGCTTGAACTCTTCGTGGTCGCCGTCGTAGAGAAACCGCAGCGTGCGCCCGCGGTTGGTGGTGTTGTCTATCACTTCGGCAACGACCGACTCGTCCTCGCCGAAGAACAGCTTGTTGCCGATGCGAATCTTGCGCGCCGGATCAACAATCACGTCCCAAAGGAAGAATTCCTCGTTCAGCTCGCGAAGAAGGAACACTTCTATGCGGGCACCGGTCTTCTCTTTGTTGGCATACAGACGGGCGGGGAACACTTTCGTGTCGTTGAAAACGAAGAGGTCGTTCTCGTCGTAGTAGTCAAGAATGTTGATGAAATCCTTGTGCTCAATGTCGCCTGTGGAGCGATGGAGCACCATGAGGCGACATGTGTCGCGGTTCAGTGCCGGATACTGTGCAATCAGTTCCTGGGGGAGATTGAATTTGAATTGTGATAATTTCATTACCTTCATTTATTTTATTGCGGGCTGAAAACCCGACATCCTGCAAAATAGTATCTCTTCCGGCAAGCAGTACCGGAAACGTTTTCCTGCCTGTCAGGGCAGTTCGTTCACCACCTCCTGATGGTTCAGCCATTCTTCGAACGAATCGATGGTGAAAGCGTCCTCCACACGATAGTCGCCCACGCGTGTGCGGCGCAAAGAGGTGAGGTGTGCACCGCTGTCGAG
>JAFSWU010000120.1 GCA_017444365.1 Prevotella sp. | reverse complement strand
GGCAGCCTCCATGGTGGAGGCTTCGCTATAGACGCGGATAATGGGCTCGGTGTTCGACTTGCGCAGGTGTACCCACTTGTCGGGGAAGTCGATCTTCACGCCGTCGATGTCGTTCACCTGAGCACTGGGATCCTTGGCGAACTTCTCCTTCACCTTCACCAGAATGGCATCCACGTCGGTCTCGGGTGTGAGGTCGATGCGGTTCTTGGCAATCTGGTAGTCGGGGTAGGTGGCGCGGAGCTCGCTCACCTTCATGCCCTTGTGGGCGAGGAGTGAGAGGAACAGGCCGATACCTACGAGAGCGTCGCGACCATAGTGGCTGGCAGGATAGATGACTCCACCATTGCCCTCGCCGCCGATGACGGCGTTTGCTTCCTTCATCTTGGTGGTAACGTTCACCTCGCCTACGGCAGAAGCGCTGTACTTGCCGCCGTGCTTCTCGGTGACATCGCGCAGGGCGCGTGTTGAGGAGAGGTTCGATACGGTGTTGCCAGGCGTGTGGGTGAGCACGTAGTCGGCCACGCTCACGAGGGTATATTCTTCACCGAACATGTTACCGTCCTCGCAGATGAAGGCCAGACGGTCCACGTCGGGGTCAACGACGATACCCATGTCGTAGCCGCCCTTCTTCAGCTCGTCCATGATGCCTGTGAGGTTCTTCTGAATGGGCTCAGGGTTGTGGGCGAAGTCGCCATTGGGCTCTGCATTGAGGAACTTGTACTCTACGCCGAGCTCCTTGAGCAATCCGGGCAGGATGACACCACCCACGGAGTTGATGGAGTCAACGACCACCTTGAAGCCTGCCTTGCGGATGGCTTCCACATCGACGAGCTCCAGGTCGAGCACGCTCTGGATGTGCTTCTGGTCGAAGCTGTTGTCCTCGAAGTAGTGTCCCAGGTTGTCCACGTCCGCATACTCAAAGTCCTCCTTGGCAGCGATGTCGAGCACCTGTGCTCCGTCGGCAGCTGTGAGGAACTCGCCTTCTTTGTTCAGGAGCTTCAGGGCGTTCCACTGGCGGGGGTTATGGCTTGCGGTGATGATGATACCGCCGTCGGCTTCTGCCCAGCGCACGGCCAGCTCTGTGGTCGGAGTGGTGGCAAGACCGATGTTAATCACGTCGTAGCCCATGCCGAGCAGGGTTCCGCAGACAACGTTCTTCACCATCTCGCCAGAGATGCGTGCGTCTCGTCCTACTACTATCTTGTTGTTGTTTGACTTGCCGCTGCGACGGATAAAGGTCGCATAGGCTGATGTGAATTTCACGATGTCGAGCGGGTTCAATGTGTCGCCCGAGCGTCCGCCGATGGTTCCGCGGATTCCTGAGATGGATTTAATAAGTGTCATAAGCTATATTGTTGATGGTTATTTTAGTTTATAGTGATAAGTGAATAGTGGATAGCTATGATTATTCTTGGCATTCCACATTTCTCATTTCTCATTTCTCATTCCTCATTCCTCATTCCTCATTTCTCAGATTCCCCTTTCGTAGGTGATGTCGTAGAGGCAGGGATATACGTTTTGCGAGGCGTTGGACTGCCCCTGGCTGTGGGGAACGATGAGTTTCACCTTTGCAATCTCTTCGCCTGGAGCAGAGTGACGGCCCAGGTTGATGTAGCTCAGCGGAACGAGCCAGCCCGAAGGTACGGAGGCCGTTCCATACGTGGTGTACATCAACCCGCTCTCGAAGGAAGCTGTGAAGGTGCCCGAGGTGTTGCGCACCGACATCTTGTCAACGATGGATGAGTAGTAGAGCACGTTGTTGGTGAGGTGGATGCTGTCGGCTCCCACCAGCAGGTTGTACTCTGTGAAGCGGCAAAGCACGTGTGCCGTTTCTCCTTTCTTCAGTCGTGCGCCGCAGCCCTTGCGGATAATCTGCATATAGACACCGCTGCCGCTGAACAGCACGAACTCGTTCTTGCTCACGTCTGTCAGGCTGTCCTGGGCATAGAATTGTGACTCGCTGATGACCTTGATTCCTGCATCTGCGATGTACTGGTTGATGGCTGAGCGCTCGCGTTTTTTCTGCTCGGCGTATGTCTGTGTCCTCTCACACGAGGTGAGCAGGACGATGCTCATTAATAAGAGAAGTATGTATTTTGTTTGTTTCATACTGCAAAAGTAAGAAAAACAGCTGACATGCAAAAGAAAAGCAGGTGAATTTCAACCTTTTTTAAGTATTTCTTCGTAAGCTTGAATAGCATGGCGCACGGTTTGCTCTGCTTCCTGCAGCGTACACATCAGTCGGCCGCCACTGGCATTCAGGTGTCCGCCGCCGTTGAAGAACCGCTCTGCCATCTCGTTGCAGGGGAACTGATCGACGGAGCGCAGGCTCACCCAGATGAGGTTGTCGCGGCGGTCGTCCTCGCGCATGGAGATGGACAGCTTCATTCCTTTGATGCGCAGCGGTTCGTTCACCAGCCCTTCAGCGTCGCCTTTGATGAAGCGGAAGCGTTTCATGTCATAGCGTGAGATGGTGAAGTAGGAGGCATGGAGGTCATCGAAGACGTTGAGCTTCTGTGACATCAGATAGCCGCGGAAGCGCACCGCCCACGAACTGAAGTTGTTATAGACGTTGCGGTAGATCTTGTCCTTGTCGATGCGTTTGGTCAGCAACTCGCCGATGATCATGAAAATCTCCGGTCGGTTGGAGTTGTAGGTGAAGCCTCCCGTGTCGGTCATCATGCCGCAGTAGAGACAGACGGCACAAGCCTTGTTCATCCGTTCAAAGCCGCCCAGCTGCCAGATGATGCGGAAAGCCAGTTCCGAGGTGGAGCTCAATTCGGGCATCGAAACGGTGAGTGCCGTCTCCATCTGTGGGTTCAGGTGATGGTCTATCATCACCTTCTTGGCTTCCACCGCAGCGTCGAATGTCGCCTGCATCTCGTCCAACCGCCCAGACTCGTTGAAGTCCATGCAGAAGATCAGGTCGGCGGCTTTCAGCATGACATCGCATAGCTCGCGGTGCTTGTCGTATCTGACAACCTTCTCCGTGTTGGGCATCCAGCGCAGGAAGTCGGGGTAGGCATCGGGGATGATGATAGACGGCTCCTTGCCCAGTCCCTTCAGATACTCCGCCCATGCCAACGACGAGCCCAGAGCGTCGCCGTCGGGCGACTTGTGGCAGGTGATGACAATACAAGAAGAAGCTGCTATCAGCTCTTGCAGGACAGCAGCTTCTTGTTCATTCAGAATGTTGATTTGCATTAGAACAGCTTGTTGGGATAAACGCCGTCGTCAACAAGCTTCTTGATACGGGCAACCGTTGCGTCGCGGTCGGCAGCATAGGTCACGCCAAACCACTTCGAGGTGGTGTCGAGCACTTCCACGGTGCTGGTTCCTTCGTTGATGAGCTTGCTCACCATGAGCGGGATGAAGAACTCTGCCTTCAGGTTCTCCATGTTCTTCGGATCGCTCAGGAACTCCTTGAAGTATTCCTCAGAGTGTGCGAAGTAGTCGGGTGTGAAGCCCCACATGTTCATGGAAACGGG
>JAFSWU010000119.1 GCA_017444365.1 Prevotella sp. | reverse complement strand
TGGACTTCGATGACGACAACAAGGTCAGGTCAGTTACCGAGGCGGTTCAAAGCGCCTACGGCATCGTTACGCCCTTAGACAAGATGTTCATGTACAGGACGCCGGAGAAATAACACCGCCCCTCGATTTGATTCCGTTTGTAGATGCTTTCTCGGTCAGAATGTGGTATAATTGTTAGCGAAAGATTGAGGAAGGCAATTATGGCATGGTTCACAGTCCAGTATCGCGGGCCGGACGGGAAGAATGAGTCCGTCCAGATTGAAGCCGCTGACCGCGCGGGGGTCTTTGCCGAGCTTAAAAAGCGCGGCATTAGTGCCGTTCGCGTTGAGGAGTCTAAGGGCAAGGTCAAGCCTGCCAAACCGCGCGAAGCAAAGTTCAGATATTCAGTGTTGCGTGGAACATTAGCAGGATTGATTGTCGTTGCAATATGTGGCGTGTCTGTATGGTTTGCATCGCGAAAGGATGTTGCGCCGGAGCTTGATAAGGGGCATGTTGATGTAAAAAAGAAAGTTGAAAAGCCAGAGACTAAGTCTCATGAAAAGACTTCGGCAGTTCAGAATGTTGCAGGGGAAGTCCATGAGGCTGCTGATGATGTGCCTAAAGCCCATCCAGACATTGGACGTCAGGTGACAAATGCGTACGGCAAAGTTTATACAGTTAAATATGTTTCAATTCCAGGCGTTCGCATAGAAAATGGGGTGGTAATCGAGGATCGCCCACTTTTTAAGCATGATAGTCTCAATGATCTAGATGCTTTGTATCGGACAACTCCAGGGATGAGGATTTATAGCGGTTTTGATTCCGATAAGTTTGACATAGACATTCTCAATGCGATTGCAAACGAAAAAATTGAAATCTCACCTGAAGACACGGAGGAGGAGGCTGAGCGAAAAAAAATGGTGTCAGAGGGGATCAAAACCTTGAAGGAGGCAATCGATAGGGGAGAGTCTCCAGCAGAACTTGTGAAAGAGGCCCGCAAGGAGATTTCTAGGATGGCAGACTTGCGTGAGGACTGTCTTGCCGTTATTCAGGACATGAAGAATGACGGAGCTTCACCTGAAGAAATCGAAGAATACTATAAAGTAATAAACAAAAAATTGGCAGAGAGCAATATCCCGGCTCTGTTGTCGCCTGCAACAGCTCGGGAACGCCTCCAGGCTGCTCAGTTACTTAAACATCAAAAGGAAGGAAGGTAAGTATGAAGCAAATCCTTTTTGCAATAGGAGTTGTGCTGTTTGCATCAATCGGATATGCGGCTGATGCGACTCAAGTTGACACAAATAGCCTTTCAAAGGTTGAGCGACTCCGCAAGGCAACAGGTGGATTTGTGATGGATCGCCGCGATGCAGAGGGGCAGGTTGTCTTTTTGAACTTGCAGAAGAGTGTGGACACAAAGGTTCTGGCAGAGGAGGCGGTTGCACTTGAGCGCGACTGTATGTTGTTTGTGAAAGTCGCCAATGCGGATAACTTTGCTGCAGCCGATTACGCAAAGGTGAAAAAGGACTTGGGGGCTAAAGTCTTAATTGTTGTTGAGGAAAAGGGGTCTCCATTTCCACTGCTTGTCGCCCCAGAGCAGATGTTCGCAGTGATAGATGTATCAGCGCTAAGAGGTGATGCGCCAGATGTTCCGGTACTTGCGCGCCGTGTTAAAAAAGAGATGGTTCGCGCAATGGCTATGACTTTCGGCACTGGATATGCGGTGATGGGAGGGGGCACGTTGGCTCCGGCTTTATCTTTGACCGAGCTGGATGAACTTCCACTGGGCGTATTGTCAATGGAGACCTCAAGCGTTATTCAGCGACTTGCCGTTGAGCGGTTTGGCTTTAAGCTTTTTAAAAGAACTGTATACGTGAATGCGCTTAAGGAGGGGTGGGCTCCTCCGCCAAAAGGTAAATATCAGCAGGACTTGTGGGATCAATATCATGCAATGCCTACCGAACCGATAACCATCCCGCCTGAAAAGAGTCCGATAAAGTGAAGTTCCGTTACGAGTATCGGACACGCGACAATGTAAGGCACGAGGGGTTTGTTAGGGCCGTTTCTCGTGAGGCGGCATTCGAGACACTTAAAAGTCGCGGTGTGAAGCCGAGTTTTGTTGCTCTGGCTCCAGGTCTTTTTAATAAGCTGTTGAGTTGGGGGTGGCGATGGTTGGTGGTACTTGTTGTCGTGATGTTTCTCTTGTTGGGTGCTGTGCTTTTGTCGCGGCAGCCTGTCGCGGGAGGAAATGCTGCGTCATCAGATTCAATTAGTGCGCCGCGTCATCAGATTTATGGCGACCCAGAGGTTATTCAGCGAATTGAAAGGGGCGGGCTTGCGCTGATATTGACTAATGCTGGAGATCGGATTCTTGCGTCTTACGCTCAGCCGGCCAGAGTTATAAATGCCTGCCTACCATCTGATTGCTCTTTCCCTGATGAGATAGGAAATGTTGTCAACGACGATCTAGATATCGATGCCGGAGATTTGCAAGAGGTGCGCGAGCTAAAACAGATTGTCAATGGAATGAAGGCAGAGCTTCGGATTTACCTTGCGGCTGGAACTGGCACTACGGCATCTTACCTTCGTAGGCTGTCCGAGCGACAAATGCAAGAGAAGAGGATTGAAGAGGGCGTTCAGGCCGAGTTGAAAAATGAAAAAGATGTCCGGGTGTGGGAGGAAAAAAATGCACAGTTGCGCAGGATCGGATTGCGTCCTATTAGCTTGCCAGCAAGTTTCTACCAGGGAGAAGTAGAGGTGGACTGATGTGGCAAATTTGGGTGAGAGCGCCGTGCCTGAATTTTTTTTAATTTTCCCCCTTGCGGGTGAATCCGAAATTTGGTATGATATTAGCGAAACTTGGAGAAGGAGTAGAGTATGCGGACATTGAGGAGTGCTCAGTGCAGCAATACGAAGCCTTAAATCCGGGTTCAAAACAAAGGAAACAAAAAATGAAAAAGATACTCGCATTTGCTGCCGTGGCAGCGATCGGTTCGGCGATGGCGGTGGAGTCCGCAAACATCGTGGGGTATAACACTCAGGACAAGTCGGGTAAACAGTATGTTTCGCTGAGCCCTGCGTTCATGTCCACTGGCGCAAGCGCAACATTTAAGCTTAGCGACATTGTGCTTGACGGCGGAGACGCTTCAAGCGACACACTTCAGGTTCTTGAGTCGACAAAGGCATCCGTCAGCGCAACGTATGTCTATGTGAGCAAAGCCCAAGCACTTGAATGGGGTGATGCGTCATACGAGGGGTGGTATAACACTACGATGGACACCCCGATGGATGACGTATCCTTTACGTCTGGTGCTGCTTTTCTTGGCAACTTCACCACAAAGACTGTTAAGCCAACGTATGCTGGACAGGTTGTTGATGGCTCTGTTGAAATTGATTGCACTGGCAAGCAATATGTTATGTTTGGCAATCCTCTCCCACGGGCACTTACCCTTGCAGAAATTGTGCTCGACGGTGGCGATGCATCAAGCGATACTGTTCAGGTGCTTGAACCTACGAAGGCTTCGGTCAGCGCGACATATGTCTATGTGAGCAAGGCTCAGGCCATTGAATGGGGAGATGCTTCATATCAAGGGTGGTACAATGCAGCTATGGACACATCGATGAACGATGTCGAGGTTGGAATAGGAGATGCCTTCCTTGGAAACTTCACAACCAAGTCTGTGAAGATTACGTTCCCGACTGCTCTCTAATTTTGTGCGGTGGATTGTCTGCCGTGCACTAACAAAGGAAAACATCAATGAAAAAACTAATGATACTAGCGATTGCTGTTGCATCCGCCGCTTGTGTGCATGCTGCAGCCGTTACTTGGAACTCAGGCGTGTTTACAGCTGGGTTTTCTGACCCAGATGGAAAAAAGATCACTGCAGCTATGGGCTACACCATGACGGTTACATTTTATGAGGATTCTGCGATGACCAAATCGGTCACAACCAGCTCTTCCTCAACTGTCAATGGAATGACGGGTGCTATCTCCGGCACAACCGCAGATCTCTTTGCTGCCGATACAACTTATTATGTGAAGGCCATTATTGATAATGGAACAAACATAAAGGAAACGGATGTTGTGTCGTTCGCAACGCCTGGAACTGGTAATGCGTCAATTAACTTCACAACGGGTGCGGGTCTGTCTTCTGGTAGTGCTGCTTGGTCGTCAGCTGGTTGGCAAGCTGCTCCAGAGCCGACAAGCGGCCTTCTGCTTCTGCTTGGCGTAGCAGGTCTTGCCCTTAAGCGTAAGAAAGCATAAAACGAAATATAGAACGCAGAACAATAAAGCCGTCCTTTTGTAAGGGCGGCTCTATTTTTCTGCACATCCCTTCACTTCGACTGCATGTCTTCTATCATCTGCAGATAGAACTGTGTTGTTTACGTAGGTTCTACCAAAGTGGGGTATAACAC
>JAFSWU010000118.1 GCA_017444365.1 Prevotella sp. | reverse complement strand
GCACTTGAATTGGTACAAGTGGTCAAACTTGAGAATGGAACTATCAATACTGATGTTGACCTAACCCAATTCAAATACTATGACATCAGTCAACTCCTATTGAGTAGTTTGTTTGGCCTCGACAATGTTCGAACCCAGGAATATTTGGATTATTCAACGGAAAGGAAAAAACTTATTCACAAAGGAAATCTAAATGCGCATGAAAAAGATAGATTGAGGTTTTTGGATGAAGTCATTTCAATGTATGATCCACGCGAAGGAGGGGAAATTAGACGAACAAAAGAGTTGCTCGAACAGTTGGCCAATCAAATAAGCTTCCATCATGATTAAATTAGAAAAAACCTATCCAGCACCTGCATCCTTGGCATCAATAAAGTGTACCGAAGCTTTAACCAAGATTCAGGAAAAGGTTAAGAAAGGGGAGAAAATTAATGCAAAAGACTTTGGTACACTATATAAGCAAAATGATGTTAAGGGTCAACTCAAAATAGACCAGCATAACAAGTGTGTTTATTGTGAGACAAATTTACTTGATAGACAGAAGCATGTAGAACATTATCGACCAAAATCAAAATATTGGTGGTTGGCGTATGACTGGGACAATTTGTTTGGCTGTTGTTGTTCTTGCAATAATGCTAAGCTAGCCCAATTCCCCTTGGAAAATGAGTCAACACGTTTTAACCTTCCCAAAGAAATCCCATTACTGATTAATCCTTACAAAGAGGATCCGTCAAACTATATTGCTTTTCATGAGGAAGAGGCAACAGCGAAAGATGGCTTGATAGGATTGCAAAAGCAAAAGGCTGACACTACAATTGATATGTTATTGAACCGCGAAGATTTGAAAATGCGTAGAAGAGAAGCATGGAGTACTTTTTCTATTCTGGAACAAAGCTATTCTTTACTTTCTCATTGGGGGATAGATAATGGTTTTAGAAGAGAGGATTATTTGAATGCAAATCATGAATTTTCAGGGATGTTCCAAAATCAACAGTAAAAACCATGATAGAGCTGAAGACATACCAACGCAACGCCGTGAATGAGCTGAAGCAGCGGCTGGTGCAATTGCTGGGCTATGACGAACATCGGCAACGGTTGGTGCTGAAGGCCCCCACAGGCAGCGGCAAGACGGTAGTAGCCAGCACGGCGATGGATGAGTTGACAAGAGAACTGGCCGCGGGTGCCGCCGACTGCAACTACAGCAGCGTGGCGTGGGTGGGGCTGGCGCCCCACCAGCTGCACCCGCAGAGCTACCGCTCGATGCGCAACTTCGTCTGCGAGACTCGCTCGCTGCGCCCCATCTGGTTCGACGAAGCCGAGGTCAGCGAAGGCTTGCGCCCCGGCGAGGTGCTCTTCCTGAACTGGGAGAGCGTCAACAAGGACAACAACCTTCTGATCCGCGACAACGAGCAGAACCGCACCCTCGGCGCTCTGCTGCAGAAGACTCGCGAGGAGCGGCCCGTGGTGGCTGTCATCGATGAGGAGCATATGTTCGCCGGCCGCAATGCCGAGAAGAGCGAACGCCTGCTGCGCGAGGTGATCAAGCCCAAGATAGAGCTGCGCATAAGCGCCACCCCCACGTCGCGGAGCGACTATCAGGTGACCATACGCCGCGAGGAGGTGATAGGCGAGGAGATGATCAAGAAAGGTGTGCAGCTGAACCCCGGCGTGCGGAGCGACACCGAGCAGCACGCCCTGACGGTGAACCAGCGCTTGCTGCAACGTGCCCTGCGCAAGCGCGACGAGCTGGCCGCCGCCTGGCAGGAATACGGCATCAACCCCCTGCTGCTGGTGCAGCTGCCCAACGACACCAAGGAGGCCCTGGGTGACGACGAGCGCAAGATAGCCGAAGAGGTGCGCACCTACCTGGCCGACCCAGCCATAGACATCACCGAAGAGAACGGCCGACTGGCCGTGTGGCTCTCGAAAGAAAAAAGTCCTAACCTGGCTGACATCATACACCCTGACGACCCCACACGTGTGCTGCTCTTCAAGCAAGCCATAGCCTTAGGATGGGACTGCCCACGGGCGGCAGTGCTACTTATCTACCGAGACCTGAAAAGCCTTGTATTCACCACCCAAACGGTAGGACGCATACTGCGCATGCCGCAGCAGCACTTCTACACCGATTACAGGCTGAACTACGGATACGTCTATACCAACCTCTCTGCCGATATGGTACAAGTAAGCCAGGACGATATGGGCTACCTGGGCACCGTTTTTGCTAACAGGCGCGAAGGGTTGCAGAACATCGATTTGCGGAGCGTCTATATGGATCACCATCAGCAGCGCAACCGCTTGGGTAGCGGATTCCGTAAGTTGTTGGCCGACGTAATCAAGGAAAGACTGAATACCGCACAGACGAGTTTGGACCTCTCCAATGACGACACTGAGTGGACACGCCAGGAGAGCGAACAGGCCACACTCTTCGACGAAGATGTACGCCACAACCGTACATTGGCGCATAAGCGCAGATTGAACCTTGACGTGAGGAACATCTTCGTTGAGCTGCCTAAGGACATGCGCCTGACGGGAGCCGACGGTGAGGTGGAGGTGGTGGAGAAAGCGCGCATAGCTATCAACGTTGGCGAGATGCGTGCCGCCCTGGAGCGCTACTGCCGCGAGCACGTGGGCAGCTTCGGCAAATACGACAGCGCCCCCATACTGCAAGGCGCCCTGCTCGACGCCATGGAGAACCTCTTCGGCATACCCGAAACCGAGGCTCCTAAGGTGATACTCTACAATCACGCACCATATAACAATCGTGGTTTCTTCGAAGACGCCATTGCCGGCGCTTTGGCCCGCTACCGCAACACCCTCCGGCAGACGGCCACCACGAAGGCTTATAGCCAGGAGCGCTTCGCGATTCCCGCCACGCGGCCCTACAACAGCGCCGTGGTGCATCCGGCGGAGGACATCTTCAACCACGCGTTAAAACCATATTTCGAGCAAAACAACGCCTCGAAGCCCGAGCGCGACTTTGCCCGATGGATCGACCAAAGGACAGAATGGGTCGACTGGTGGTACAAGAATGGCGACGAAGGCAAGCAGCATTTCGCCATACCATATACTGGATCAGACGGAGGACAAAGGTGCTTTTACGTCGACTTCATCGTCCGCCTGAAAAATGGCACCATCTGCCTCTTCGACACAAAGACCCTTGGAAGCGAAGAAGATACACCCGAGAAGAACAACGCCCTATGGAAGTATGTGGAAGAGCACAATGCCAAAGGGAAGAAGATGACTGGTGGCGTGCTGGTGCAGTTGGGCGAAAACTGGTACTACCCGGCAGGGTTCATCGACGACGACAAAAACACCGACGGATGGAGCCGCCTCGACCTAGCCACATTATGAAAGACAAACGAAGAAAAATGCTGGAGAACCTGGCGTTCTACGGCTACGGAACAAAGAAAAATATGAAGAAAGGATTAGACCGCACCTTCCTGCACTATGGTATCCGTCAGGAGGATATGAACATCATCGAGGATGCCGCTCGCGATGCAGACATCGACGCTGACTGGCTGAAAGAATACATTCTCAAGCCCTACAACGAAGCACGCAATGAGGAGGCCGTCGACGATAAGAAGCTGCGCAAGATACTGAACAAGGCGCTCAAAGAGATAAAGGAGGGTCAGATATGAAGATAACACACATCTACGCCGAGAACTACAAGACCTACCGTCGACTTGACCTCGACCTGGCAGCCGACGAGGAACGCCCCATCATCCTGATCGGCGGTGGCAACGGATGCGGCAAGACAACACTCTTCGACGCCATCTACCACGCCCTCTACGGATTGGAGATAAAGACAACACGTCAGTTTGACGAATACTTCAATGCCGGTGTGAAGCTGGAACAGGGCATAGAGAATAAGAGCATCGTGCTGGAGATATCGTTCAGCGGATTGGTGTTGGGCAACGAGACCCCATACAAGCTGCGCCGCACCTACCAGCTTATCGACGGCAAGGTACGCTGGAATGTGGACCTCAATATGAACGGCAACCGTTACAGCTACGGCATAGCCACCCCTAACGCCCAAAGGGTGCAGAACGAGGAGGTGGTGAAGAAAATCATCGCCGCCAACCTGCCGTCGGAGCTGAGCAACTACTTCCTCTTCGACGCTATGAAGACCAGTGAGCTGGTGAAGGAGGAACAGATCAGTCGCCTGATAATGAAAAACATCAACTCGGTGATGGGGTTCAATAAATATTACCAGTTGAACGAGGCAGCCGAATTGCTGCTGGCCGAAAAGAAAGCCGCTAAGCTGGAGAACGAGAAGCAGCGGCAGGAATACGAGCAACTTGGCCACCAGCGACAGCTCAAAGAAGCCGAGCTGAAGCAACTGCGAGAAGACTACGACAATGCGTTGGCCTACTCGAGCGAGAACCGTGAGCACTACGAGCAGCTGAAGCAAGGACGCTCGGCCGACAATGTGACGCGCGACCGCATTGCCAAACAGAAGGAAAGCATCAAGCAGGTGGAAAAGAAAGCCGCCGACTATCGCGACAGCGTGGACAAAGTAGTAAAAGACCTGGAACTGAACGTGCTCTTTCCTGCATTGGCCCATCGCATACGTCCCGAGGTGGAGCTGATTGTCAACGAACGTAAGCAATTGGCGAAAGAGCGTGGCGAGGAAATCAGCGACGAGCAACTGACACGTATCACACGCGACATTGTCGACTACCTGACGGAAAGTTACAAAGAATTACAGGGCGTGAAGGTGGATGACATTGTGCGCCAT
>JAFSWU010000117.1 GCA_017444365.1 Prevotella sp. | reverse complement strand
GGCTCCTGCACGTAGTTGTCGGGGCTGATGAAGCGTCCGAGCACGGGGTCGTAGATACGGCCGTTCATGTTGATGAGACTGAACTCCGTTATCATCTCATGTCCGCAGTAGCCTCGGTAGAATCCGATGTCGTTGCGGGTGACGGTCTGCCTTCCCCAAGGGTCATACGTGGCGGCGAACACCTCCTGCCCGTCACCGTTGTAGATGTTGAGGACGCTGCCCTGATGGTCGGTAAACAGGTAGTAGGGCGTTACCTGACTGCCTCCCGTGCCCATGAGTACCACACCGCCGTCGAGATAATAGAAATATACTGCCTCGCCAGGGCCATAGGTGGAAATCTCCAAGTCTCCCAAGTACGTGCGGTCGCTGTTCATGCTATTACCGGTGTAGTTCTCGCTGACCCAGCGGGACAAGTCCGGCCCGTAGGTAATCTCGTGACGCTTCATCGTATGGAAGTCCTCGATACTGGTCACCTTGCCGAAGCCGTTGTACTCCGTCGTGAGGGCTGAAGAGGGAATCATGCCGGAGCTGTTGGTCACGCTCTGCACGGCACTGGGCAGGGTCGTGCC
Organism: Prevotella sp.; assembly: GCA_017444365.1. Classification (GTDB taxonomy): domain Bacteria; phylum Bacteroidota; class Bacteroidia; order Bacteroidales; family Bacteroidaceae; genus Prevotella. Next base: position 11,452 of record JAFSWU010000117.1, on the reverse strand, counting down.
GGAGTTGTAGGTGTATGTCCCCACGCCCGTCTTGCTGCCGATGTTCCCGTTGGGCTCGTAGAAGATGGTGAGCACATCCTGGCTGTCAACGCTGTAGCGGGTCAGGCGGTCGGTTCCGTCGTAGGTGTATTCCTCCAGGATTTCCCCTCCCATACCCTCGCGGCTCGTGAGGTTTCCCGTCAGGGGGTTATACTCATGGGTAAGGCCTCGCAACAGGATGTTCCCCTTCCTCAGTGAGAGTTCCGAGAGATAGCCGTTGGAGTCGTTGACCTGTCTGCGCACCAATGTATCTCCGAGCTGTTCCTCCGTTTCCAGTCCGTTGTAGGATGTGATGTGCCAGAGACGGGTGCTGTCTCCCTTCATCTCGCCGATACGGTTTCCGTAGCCGTCGTACTCATACAGGACGGAGACGTTGCCGGGGAAGGTGCGGCGCTTCACCCGTCCGTATGTGTCGTATTCATTGGTAAAGGTGTACTGCTGGTAGGGCGAGAAGCTGCGGCACTCCTGCGTGACCCGACCGTAAGGGTCGTAGGTATAGCTTATGGTCCTGTTGCCCATGCTCTCACTTGTCAGCCTTCCTGTTGCATTCCCGCTTGTCCCGTAGGTGTAGTTCACGGCCACACCATCGATGGTAGTTCTGTACAGACGGTTCAGGGCATCGTACTCGTTGACGGTCACCTTGCCGCGGGCATCGGTCTGGCGGGTGAGGTTGCCAAGGGCGTTGTACTCGTATGTGGTCGTTCCCGCGTCGTTGTCCGTCATGGAGATGCGGTTGCCCACATCGTCATACGTCATGCTCTGTCCGCCGCTGCGATAAACCTGTCTCCATGCCGGCTGGCCGGAGGAGTGGTACGACATGGATACTTCCGTCTGGGAGTCGTAGGAACTGGTGACGTTGCCCCATGCGTCATAGACCTTCGTGAAGCTCCGCCCGTCATGCGTGCCGGTCACCGTGCGGTGGTTGTAGCTATAGGTGTCGGTGCTTCCCGTACTGGACGTTTCCGAAGTGAGCCGCCCGCGCGTGTCGTAGGTGTATTCCGTGGTGAACCTCAGCCTGCTACTGACCTGCGACATGCGCTCCGTGACGAGTCCCTTACGGTCGTAGGATGTAGCAGTGCGCTGCACGGTGTTCTTCAGTCCGCGCGACTCGGTTGCGACCTCACGCCCGCAGTTGTCGTACCATGTCTTCACCCACTGACCGCCATCGGGAACGGTCACGGTGAAGTAACGCTGTGCTGCATCATCTCCCCACCCAGTATAATATCTTGTCTCAGCCCCTGTCGGAGAGACAGTCTTGGTGAGTCTTCCCCAGCCGTCGTAATCATACGAAAAAGTCTGTGGTGAAGAAAAATTACTATTATCAGTTTCAGTTAACAAATCACCCCAAGTCGTATACGTGTAATTTTTTTCAATAGAGGATGGAATCGTATATGTACGTTTCAGAAAATGGTTTTCTGTATCATATTCATAGCAATTCCTTACAGGACTCACCCCTAGCCCAGACTTCACACTTGACAGCACATTTCCGATGGCATCGTAGGTGTATGTAGTGGTCAGGGCAAGTGTGGAGTGGCTGTTCTCCGTCACCGTCAGGGGAAGACCGTGTGAGTCGTATGTCATACTCCGCTCGGTGGAGAACACTGGCTTTGAGGAAGAATAGCGGCTCGAACTGGTCACCTTGGCAGGCTTCCAGACTCCGCTGTACTGGGCGTACTGGCTGTACTCCGTGCGCCTATACTTGTTGGAGCTGCCATAGGCTATGTTTTCCGAGAGCGGATAGCCGTTGGTGGTATTGAAAGTGCGGGTGGTAGTGGTCACATAGCCGTCGTAGTCAGTAGAGGTGACCGTTGTGGGCAGTCTCAGGTAATTCTTATTACCGGCCCCCTTGGGCGTTATCGTGTAGTTGGTGACAACGGTGGACGTGGAACCGTCGGAGAGCGTAGTCTTCGTGGTGTCCGATAAGGGAATGAAGTAGGTGGTGTCAAGACTGCCGTATGTGGTTTCCGTAACCGCATTTGTCGCATTGTCGGTTACTGATACAGAAGAGAAACCAAGGAGTCCACGCCCCAGTAGATGTGCTTTCAGTCCGCCATAGTGGTAGAATTGCGTATATGAGCCGGCAGCACCATTGTCATGGGCAACAGACGATACAGCTGGAATGTCTAAAGTCAAGTCGCAAAGAGGATAACTGCTCCCCGTTCCTTTGGCATAAACCGAAGGACTTGTAGCACTCTTGTATGTGATGTTCTCCGTACGACCATACCCATCGGTAATACTCCTTACCTTACCGCTGTTTGCAGAATAGGAGGTGCTGGGGTAGAGACGGAGTTGGATATTGTTGTTAGTGTTTAGAGAATAGGTGTAAATGTCGTTTCCGTAATTCATCAGCTCCAATTCGCCGTTTCCCGTGAAATCTCCGAGAATGATACGACCGCAAAAGACATCGTCAGGGTCTGTTGTCCTTACCAGCTTGTATTCTGTAAGGGCGGAGCCTGTTGAACGAAGCCAGCAAATAGATGAAATATCTCCATCCAATAGCTTGGAAACAATAATGTCCGACTTTCCGTCATGGTCAAAGTCATTAACAAGGATGCTGTGCCTGTCTGCATATGTTCCTTGGCAATGGACAGTATAATCTATAGCAAGTACTTTGTTGAAATATCCATTTCCGAGGTTCAAGGCAAAGTAATATTCACTGTGATTGTCATTCAGGAGCAAGTCTGGCAGTCCATCGCCGTTGAAATCCCCTTCGCTAACTCTCCATGCATCTGCTATGTCGTTTCCTTCAATTTTATTGTTGTTGCTGAAAACTATAGGAGAGTTTGTTGGTGCGTTATTCAAGAAGAGGGAATAGCCGTTACTATGCAAAACCAACAAGTCTAACAACCCATCACCATTGTAATCATTTAGTAATATTTTCTGTGGTGCAGATGTTAGAGATAATGAAAATGGTATTATGTTTCCTTCAAGATGATTCCTGCTACCCTTAAAAATACAGCAGGGGTAATTTCCTCCATTTCCAGAATCTTCTATTGTTATAAACTCACCTTTCCCGTCACCGTCAATATCGCCAGAAGCATATTTAGGCATATTACTTGTATAAATTGGCTGTTTTGCCATTAATATACGAAAACGGCTACGATTTCTAATTTCATCACCATATATTACATTTAGGTAAAAATAATATCCACCAAAATCTGAAGTAAAGTCAGGAAAAAGGAAGTCCATGATTCCATCACCATCGAAATCCATGGAAAACGGATTGCCGATTTGGGCACTCAAATCTGCAAAGGAAAAATATGCTCCTAAGTCATATCTTAAACTATCGGTGAAAGAAATGCTTCCATTACTCCCAATATTTGAACTATAAAATTCACAGAAAGTCCTGTAATCCGTGTTACCATTTAATGAAGCACTCACATTAGAAAAGACAGCAAGGTCATTTAATCCATCACCCGAGAAATCGCCTATAGGCAAGAAAGTTCGGCTGTGTACGTTCAAATAATTATTTGGTGTAAGCAAATTTATTGATGGCAGTGTGTTTTGACAGGTCATATTAGGCAGGAAATCCCAAGAGAAATTAATGGGGTTAAGAGTCTGATTTCCTATGTTACTTTCTTTTATTTTTATCAAACGAGGAAATTTTGTATATGAGTTATCAGAAATCGCATTATATAAAAGTTCATAACGTCTATAAATTGATGACCCTTTCCTACTAACAATCTCAGTTAATAGTTTGTCGATTTTTCCTTCAACTCCCTTCAAACGAAAAGGTTGAGCTGCAGCATTAAGACTTGTGTAAGAGAAATCTATAGTATAATGTTGACCTGTATATGTACGAGAGTTATTACCATATGTAATACTTACAGGATAAACGAATAATTGGTCTGTAGCATAGTTATATTCTATATAATTACCCCAAGAATCTTCAGCACGGTTAACATACCAAGAATTTTCTAATACCGATGATTGATATACAAATGTCTGTTTACTATCTATAGTATAACCATATTGGTATGTGATTCCGTCAGGTGTATGTACCTCGAAGTGAGGCCTAATACCAGAATTATGTTGTATGACACGAGTAAAGGGATCACCTTCTGGACTATATACACAATTATCTTGTCCTGCGTTTCCTGAAATGACGAGAAGGCGTTTGTTGTCAAGAAAGAATGCATCCGATGAAGAATACGTTATTCCATATACAATGCTGTCGTGGGCAAGGTCGTGCATACCTCGGGTGATCACTGACAGCCCGGAGATGTTAAAGCCATAGCCGGCAAGTCCCATTCCACTTTGACTGTTATATGAAATGGAAAGTGACGGCGTCATCTTCCCAAATCCCTGTGGTACCTCTATGGCAACATTGTACTGAGCTGCTCCCATGGGAGAGACGCTGAATGAACCTGCGGGAGAACCGACGGGCTTGTCACTGCTACTGGAAATGTCAGGGAAGTAACTTGAGTCAGGAAAAAACGTCAGTTCCAGAAGGGAATCTGTCAGATGGGTGATTGTGGTGTCAAGGGGCTCAAATGGGTCTATGGGGGTTAATTGAGTCGTATCAGGTATATGAATGGGGATTTGTGCATGGATATGGCCAACATGAATGGTTGTCATTGCCAGTACTAACAATATATATAATGTAAGTCTTTTCATAACGTGTTTTTCTACGGGTTATTCCTTGATAATCTTAATACTCTCGTTTTCATCGTTCATGGTACAGCGAAGGATGTAGTATCCGTCTGTATATGAGGACAGATCCAAAAAGTTCACCTCATTTGTTACCTGACGGGAAAGAAGTCGGCGACCGGCAGAGTCGAAAAGAGCCAATACGCACTCTTCACCATCATGTAGGTTGCTGACGATGACACGCAATGGTCCGTCTGTAGGATTGGGTGTGGCCGTCACCTCATGGCTCCACATCCTGTCAGTTGAGACAGAGTCCCGTTCTGTATTTCCGCCACGGTTTCTATAGCTTGATTCGCGAAGAATCTGGTTGCCTGAGGCATCGTAGGTGAAGTTTATCTGCTGAGCATGTATTGCACAAACAGATGTTATTATGAGTATAAAGGTAAGGAGCAGACCTTTTGTAGTATATAGATTCATAATTTGTTTTCGATTTAAAGATATGGCAAAATTATTCAATCTGTAATTGATACGCAAGTATTAGATGATTTTTAACATTTAACTTTCCCCGTGGCTTGAGGCCACGGGGCATAGTCTTTACAAGTCTCCGTAGAGATAGGTGTCGTCATAGTAAAGTTCTACAAGCACCATGTCGTTGAGGATGCTGGCAGGGACATTGAAGATGTAGCTGCCGGCAGTTACGTCCACATTATTATAATATAGGACGTTGCCGTTGGCATCGCTGATGACAATTTCGAGGTCGTCAATGTCATACGGTGCGGTCAAGGTGAACGTCGTTCCGTCATAACAGAGGGATGGTAACAGGGCGGGTGCATGAATGGGACCACCAACAGGACCGCCATTTCCTTTCTTTAGATTTACATCTGTTCCAGCCAAGCATCCTACTGAGAGGAATGCAGCAAGGCATAAAGTCATTAATTTTTTCATTGATGTTTAAATTAAAATTTAACGTTACAAATGTAAAGCAAATCGTAAGATAAACACCAAAAAAGAAAGTCACAAAAAAAGTCACAAATGACAAGTCTCTGAATATCAGTCACATACATAGTCCATATTCGGCACCGACTGCCAGTACCAATTCTCTTAAATCTTTGTAAGGGCATTCTTCTTTCCCAAACATTTTCTTAATGAGCCTATTCGATGCCATTGTAATTGCGTTATGTGTACGTGATATGAGTTGTGCCACATCTTTGTTCCTCATTTGGATTTTTAGTAGTAGGCAGATCCGAAATTCCTGTTCTTTCAATGGATAAAGTCTATAAAGTGTGCGCTTGAAATATGGAAAAGTCTTGCTAACCTCTTGTTCCAGTTTTGTCCAGTCTTCTTCCTTCGGAATGGTTTCGGTCTGTATTCTTTCATAAAATTGGATAGCTATGGAAGAGTTTAGGAGTCTTTCGTGAAGGCTCTTTAGATTATCTTCACTTGAAAGCGCAATGATTTCTCCACTCTGTTCCTTTCGTATGATACTTTCTCTATACTGAAGTTTTTGTATCTGTTCTAACCGGTCTTGTATTCTCCTTTTCTGTTCCTTTATTCTGAGAATAATGACAATGAGCATGAGAATGATGGTAATAAATGAAAAGAAACTTATGATAAGAATAAGTTTTTGGCGGTTTTTCTCCTGTATTAATTTAGTATTTTCTTTTTCCCGTAGCTGATAGTTGTAGAGGGAATGCATGCGGGCAAGTGTTTCTGTGTTCTTTTGCTTTCTAATGGAATCGTCGCATTCTTCCCATTTGTTCTGGTACTCAAGAGCCAACTCGGGTTGTCCTTTCTTCAAATAAATAGAAGCCAGTGCTTTATATGCTGTATATCTGTTGTAGATGTTCCCAACTTTCAATAGTTTGTGTGCATAGAAAAGAACGCTGTCCGAATGGTTTTGCTCATAATGGAGCATGACTGCAACAGTATAGGCTACATGAATGGTTGAAGAGTCTTTACTACCCAATGTCATATTCAGATATGCCCGTGCTTTTTGAAAGTCTTTCTTCCAAATGCTAATATGTGCCATCTGTTCCAAGGCTTCGTTCTTAACGTAGTCGTTTCCACCTTGTAAAGCCATTGTTAAAGCTTTGTTGAAATAGACATAAGCACTATCTTCAGAATTCGTCTTCAGATAACAGGTTCCAATGGCTTGGAGCGTATGAGCCATATAAATACTGTCCTTAGCTTCAAGTTCACATTGATATGCATGTTTCAGATGGGAGATAGCTTCTTCATATAGTTCTTGATAAAGGAACAACCATCCAATCTGTATATGCACCAAGCCCCGGGAACGGTCGTTGTCGCCCTCGGGCAGTGCATCGAGTGTTTGCTGATAGTAGTCTATGGCTTGCGGGGCATCGCCTTTGTCGGCACAGATGCGGCCGGCATAGAAGAGGGCAGTAGGCAGCCATTTGCTATCGTGATGACGGAAATAGGGGAGAAGGGTGTCGGTGACAAGGTGCTCGTAGCTGGTGATGGGGCGGTAGTGCTTGTCGTCTATCTTGACACGGAGCAGGGCGTAGCGCATGCGGAGACTTTTCGCTACCACCCCTGACCCCTCCTTCCCGATGGAGAGGACTATCTGGCTCAGTATGGCAAGGGCGGAGTCTGGATTGCTTTCTGCGAGGGAGTCGGCACGGTCGAGCATGGCGGAGAGCTCCCGCTCCTCCCGCGTGGTGCAGGAGAAAAGAAACAACAGGAGGAACAGAAAGGATATGCAATACGTCTTTTTCGCCATGAGTTTGAATGCTTCTTGTTGAGTGCAAAACCAGGGCCGACGTTGTGTCGGCCCTGGCGGAGAGGTTTCTTCTGATGATTTTATTGTTCCAGGATGGAGAACTCGGCACCTGTGGCGAAGTCCTGACCGTCTTGTGAGGAGAGGGCTGTGAAGCGCAGGTAGCGGGCCTTGACGGGGGCACTGAAGAGAACGCGCTTCTCCTTTTGGTTGTTCTCGAATTGCCCCTCGCAAACGGGGTCGCTCCAGTTCTGTCCGTCGAGACTGGTCTGGATGCGGTAGTTCTTGATGTTACCGTTCTGTGAATCCTGGCGGGGCAGATAGACGAAGCCCTTGAGTGTCTTCACTGTTCCGCAGTCGAAGTCAACCCAGTGGGGATAGTTGGCAACGGTGACGCTCCACATGGTGTGCCAGAAGGTGGCGGGGTTGCCATCGACAAGGTGGTCGGCATCGCCTTCGCCGCTCTCCACGCTGCTGGCGAAGCTCACGGTGATGGGCACGTTCTCGATGCGCTTGAAGGTCTGTTCATAAACAATCTTGGGCTCGGCAGCATCGTAAACTCTGATGGTGCCACCCTCGCGCATGTTCACCGCACCGGTATAGGCTTGGTACTTCGGCTTGTTGTAGTTCTTGCCAGGTTGTGGGATGGCATACATCAGTTTGGCATCGGGGTTCTTGCCCAGAACGGTCACGTTGCCCTCTACATCACGCTGGATGGTGAGCGGAGCAATGCCGGTGAGTGCGAGGCGCGAGGTGCGAGTAGCGAGAGCCGACGGACGGATGATGAAAGCAAAGTTCTGTGGAACAGCTTTTACGCGGTCGTAGTCAAGTGGTCCGCCCTGTCCGCAGCTGTTGCCGCCCAGACCAGTGACAGCCTTGTCGAGGTGCAGGTAGATGCCATCGCTTGCGGGCAACTCATACGGGTGCTTGGCAGCATAGAGCTGCTGGGCAGAGTAGGGCAGGGCCGAGATGGACATGGGCTGGTCGGAGGCGAAGAACATGCCTGCGCCGCTGTTGTCGGTGAGCGTACACCAGCGGGTGTCCTGATGGTTGGCCATATCCTGTGGCTTGGGGAAGTTCTCGAACTCCTTCTCCACCTTATTGTTATATATACTGATGTTTTGAGCGGTCTTGCGGTCGGGGTAGTTGTCGATGGGGCCGCGTCCGTAGTAGGTGAGGTTGTCGAGCTGCTTGGGCAGCTTCATGGCATAGCCTAAGCGGGGCAGCACGAGTGTCGGCTTGTTGGAAGTGATGGACGACTGCAGTTCGATGCTTCCGCAGGGGTAAACCGTATATACCTGGTTGGTGGTGAAGCGGAACTCGTTGTCGGGAGCCTGCGACTCGACGTTGAACACCAGCACAACCGTTCCGTCAGGACGGTTCGTCAGCACGGTGGCTTTCTGTGTGGTGTGCTGCAGGCGGTCGAGACCGTTGTCGAACCAAGCGCGGTCTGCCCAGTTGTCGTTGTTCACGCGGGCACGATAGGCATCCAGCTTCGGACCGTTGCCGTCGGCAATCATGGTCTTTCCGTTGTATTCGAGGCTGAAGATGTTGCCGTGCAGGAGGTCGAAGACTACGCGGAAGTCCTTGCCGGTGATAACCTTCTTGTTGTCTTCTGCATCCTCAACCGTCAATGCTCCTTCCGTAGTCATTCCACCTTCAACATTCCTCATTCCACCTTCCTGCACCATCAGCTGCTCCTCTGCCTGAACGAAGCCGGCCTTAGCCCACGGCATGTCGTGTTTCAGCAGGAACTGGATGGTCACGAAGTACTCCTTGTTGGCATCAAGTGCCTTGGGGTCAATGCCCAGGGCTACGGTCTTGTGGGAACGTGGAGCCACACTGCCCACCTCCACCTTGCCGCGCTTCACCTCCTGGCCATCGGCTTGGAGGATGTACTGCACGTCGTAGTCGCTGAGGTCGTCGGTGTAGTAGTTCTTATTGAAGATGTCGATGGCGGTCTTGCTGTTGTCGGCCCATTTGATGCCCACATACTGATAGACCTTCTTCACCTCGTAGTACTGGGGCTTGGGTTCCATGTCGCCGAAGATGATGCCGTTCATCACGAACTCGCGGTCGTTGGGGGTGTCGCCATAGTCGCCACCGTAGGCGAGATAACGGGTGCCGTCCTTGGTGTAGTTGTACATCGACTGGTCAATCCAGTCCCAGATGGCACCGCCGCAGAAGAAGTTCGTTGACTCCATGGCCTCCCAGTAGTCGATGAGGTTGCCCACGGCATTGCCCATGGAGTGGGCATACTCTGAGATGTGGAAGGGGTACTTGATGTTCATGTTACCTTTGACGGCAGAACGCACCCAGTTGACGGAAGGATACTGATTGGAGCCCATATCGACGATGTCGTTGTTGCGCTCATACTGCACAGGTCGGCTGGGGTCGAAAGCTTTCACGGCAGCATAGCTTGCCTTGAAGTTGTCGCCAGGGCCAGCCTCGTTGCCAAGGCTCCAGATGACGATGCTGGGGTCGTTGACACGGGCGCGGGCCTGCTCCATCATGCGGGCGATGTGAGCGGGTCGCCATTCAATGGGGTGGGAGATGGAGGCTGCGCCGTAGTAGTATTCGTGACTTTCGAGGTTGGCTTCGCCCTCAAGGTAGATGCCATACATGTTGCAGAGGTAGTACCAATAGGGGTCGTAGCTGTAGTGGGAGGTGCGCACGTGGTTGATGTTGGCACGCTTCATCATCATGATTTCCTCCTTCATCTGCTCACGGGTGATGGCATGACCCAGCACGGGGTTGGTCTCGTGGCGGTTCACACCCTTCAGCTTCACGGGCTTGCCGTTGACAAGGAAGTAGCGACCGGCCAGTCCGAACTCGTCCTCGTTAGCAGGAACGTCCTTGATTTCCACCGTGCGGAAGCCCACTTGTGTGGAAATGGCTTCGATGAGGTTGCCCTTCTTGTCCTGCAACTCGGCCACGAGTACATAGACGTTGGGTTCCTCGGCTGTCCAGGGCTTCACGTTGTCAACGTTCATTTCCATCTCCAACTCTACGGGCTGGTTGATGGGCTGGCTCTTGTTCCATACCCACTCCATGGCGGCTTCGATGTCGGTAGGCTCGTTCTCGCTGCTGTAGAGCTTGTTCCGATAGAGCTTATAGACCACGTTGAGCTGCTTGAGCTTCTTGCCTGTGAGGTTCTCGAAGGTGGAGGTGACGCGGAGCTTGCCGTTGCTGCCCTCTAACGAGGGGATGGCGATGAGGTCGGTGAAGTGTACCTTCGGCGTGCTATAGACGGCAACGGTGCGGAAGATGCCAGGCAGGCGGAACATGTCCTGTGCCTCGAGGAACGAGCCGTCGCTGTTGCGATAGACCTCCACGCAAACCGTGTTCTCGCCGACGTGTGCAAACTTCGAGATGTCGAAGCGGGCGGCATCGCGGGAGTTCTTCGAGAATCCTACGTAGTGGCCGTTGATCCAAAGATAGAAGAACGAATCAACACCATCGAAGCTGATGAAGAACTCGCGTCCGTCCCACTCCTGTGGGATGGTGAACGTGCGGCGGAAGGAGCCCACCTCGTTGCGATACTCGTAAGTTGTCCAGTTGTGGGGCGGTTCACGCATCACACCCTTCTTCCAGTCACCGGGCTGTACCTGGTGGAAGAAGATGACGGGCTGGTTGACGTAGATGGGTGTTCCATACTTCTGACTGCCGTCTTTCTGTATGCCCACCATGTTCCATGAGCAGGGAACGGGGATGTTGTCCCATGTGCTCACATCGAAGGTCGGCTCGAAGAAGTTGGCGGGCCGCTCATCGGGGTTCTTGGCAAAGTGGAACTTCCAGGTTCCGTTGAGGCTCTGCCAATAGGAACTCTTCTCGGGCAGCACTTGGCGTGCCTCCGTTTCATTCTTAAAGGAGGTGAACCATGCACGTGGCTGTAGCTTGTTGTAGCCCAGGAGTTCCGGCGATTCCCACTCTTTGCCTGTGGGGGCTGTGGCATCGCCGTAGTTGAAACCTTCCAATGGCTTGTTGTCGGCAAACATGGTTGTTGCAACCAGTGCCAAGACGATTGTTAATAGGCTTTTGTAATTCATAAATTATAGTTTGTTGTTTGCGGTTTTCATTCCTCAT
>JAFSWU010000116.1 GCA_017444365.1 Prevotella sp. | reverse complement strand
GCAGCGAGTGGGAAAGCGACTACACGGAGATGAAGCCCGAGCTGCATGAACGGAAGTATGAGATAGACTCTCATTGCTACCCCATCCGACTTGCCTACGAATACTGGAAGGTTACTGGCGACGCAACGGTATTCGGAGCCGACTGGCTGCGGGCCATCACACTGACCTTGCAGACTTTCCGCGAGCAGCAACGCAAGCAGGGACTGGGACCCTACAGCTTCATGCGCAAAACGGAGAGGGCCTTCGACACCGTGGGATGGAATGGCTACGGAACACCGGTGAAGCCGGTAGGACTGATTGCATCAACATTCCGCCCGTCGGACGATGCCACCATCCTGCCCTTCCTGATTCCCTCGAACTTCATGGCAGTCAGCTCGTTACGCAAGGCGGCAGAGATTCTGACCGCCGTGAACCACAACGAGGCCAAGGCTGCGGAATGCCGCGCGCTGGCCGACGAGGTGGAAGCCGCGCTGAAAAAGCATGCCGTGGTGGAGCATCCGAAATACGGTAAGATTTACGCCTATGAGGTGGACGGCTATGGAAGTCACCTGTTGATGGACGATGCCAACGTGCCATCGTTGCTGGCTATGGGCTATTTAGGCGATGTGCCGATGGACGACCCCATCTACCAGAACACCCGCCGCTTCCTGTGGAGCGAGGACAATCCCACCTTCTTCCGTGGCAAGGCGGGCGAAGGAATCGGCGGTCCACATATCGGCTACGACATGCCGTGGCCCATGAGCATCATGATGCTGGCGTTCACCAGCACAGACGATGCGGAAATCAGCCACTGCATCCGTCTGCTCACCTCCACGGATGACAACACAGGGTTCATCCACGAGGCATTCAACAAGGACGATGCCGCGAAGTATTCCCGTCCGTGGTTTGCCTGGCAAAACACGCTCTTCGGTGAGCTGATTCTCAAACTGATTGCCGACGGAAAGACAGAGCTGTTAAAACGTTAATTCCTTCAGGTTCCATTCATCATCGGTCATCAACAGAAAGGCAGCGTTGCCGTTGGCTTCGTTGCCCCCGCTGATGGTGTCCGAGGGTTCATCACCTGGATCGTCGGTGAAGAAATAACCCGTGTATTGGGTAATCTGGTTGCGGGTAACGGGAACATTCTCGAAGCTTTTCTCTTGTACGATATTGCTGTTTTTGTTGTAAGCCGTTATCGTAAGTTTCAGCTTTCCCTCCGTCTCATGGGGGAAGGTATAGAAATAGAAAACTCCAGGCTTGCCAATCATCTCTTCTGTCACATCCCTGAACTCCGTCTGTTTGGAAGACACGCAACCTTTTCCTGTTGTTGCATCGAGCGTACTGCTGCCTCCTGTATAGTAGAAGCGTAGCTTCTCTACTCCTGCGGGAATGGTATCCTTCATCATGAACTTCACCATTGCCACAGCGCGTTTCATCTTCACATCCACGCTGCAGTCTTCCGTCACCTCGATGGTGTCGTAATAATAGAAGGTGTCGGTCACCTTCAGATGATTGCTCTCCTTGAATGTTACCGCCTCGGGATTGTTGATTTGCGCGTTCTCCTCGCCATTGTGGGCAACAATGACCACTTGGTAGGAACCTGCCGCGAGCGAGAGCGTAACCTGTCCGAAGTGCTCGTCGCCCACCTGTTCATGCACGGTTTTCAGCATCTTCCCGTTCTGATAAACGCCGAAGCTGATGCGCTGACACAGCTCGCTGATGGGGGTTGAACGTGTTCCTTCGGTTGCATCCTCAAAGGGCACCTGTTCTATCTGTGCGATGCGGAAGCGCACCTGGATATCCCCATTGACAACTCCTCCGCTCTCTTCTTCCTCTGTAGCTTCACTCATCGAGGGCTTTTCGCAACTTGTGAAAGCAAACAACGCCAGTAGGCATACGCTTGCCAGTATCAACATTCTCTTCATGTTTAAGGTTTAAGTTCGTTTAATATTTAAGGTAATCATTTGCTGCAAACAACGCTCAATCCACGAATCGGCGTGTGATGTCGTGATAGGCATCGATGCGACGGTCGCGCAGGAAGGGCCACCAGCGGCGCACGTTCTCGCTGCGCTCCAAGTCAATCTCAATAACAGCAGTTTCCTCCTGGTCTTCGGATGCCCTGTACAAGAGTTCGCCCTGCGGTCCTGCCACAAACGAGCAGCCCCAGAACTGAATATGCTGGAAAGGCTGGCCATCCTTCGATTCTCCACCCTTGCCATCCTTCAAGTCTTCCAACCGCTCTATGCCAACACGGTTGACCGTAATGACGGGCAGTCCGTTGGCAACAGCATGTCCGCGCTGCACGGTTGTCCAAGCTTCGCGCTGCCGTTGCTGTTCCTCGGGCGTGTCGCTGCTCTCATAGCCGATGGCGGTGGGATAGATCAGCATGTCGGCTCCTTGCAACGCCATCAGTCGCGCTGCCTCTGGATACCACTGGTCCCAACACACCAGCACGCCAAGCCGCCCCACGCTGGTGTCGATAGGCTGGAAGCCCAAGTCGCCAGGAGTGAAGTAGAACTTCTCGTAGTAGGCGGGGTCATCGGGGATGTGCATCTTCCGATACTTGCCGGCAATGGTTCCGTCGGCTTCCATCACAACGGCTGTGTTATGATAGAGTCCTGCTGCACGACGCTCGAACAAGGAGGTGACGATGACCACGCCAAGCCTTTGGGCCAACGAACCGAAGAACTCGGTTGAGGGACCAGGGATGGGCTCCGCCTGATTGAAAAGCTCCACGTTCTCTTCCTGACAGAAGTAGAGCCCGTTGTGCAGTTCCTGCAAAACGACAAACTTTGCGCCTTGTCCGGCCACTTCCTCTATCTTCTGTGCCAACCGGCGTTTGTTGTCTGCGATATCCGCCGTGTTATGCTGCTGTATGATTCCTACTTTCAGTTTCTTCATTGTTCTTTTGTTTATAGCGGCAACAAAATTGCCGCTCACCTAACACTCATCTTTTCTCCTCTCTCCTCTTTCCTCTTTTCTCTTTCCTCTCTCCTCTTTCCTCATTCCACATTCCTCATTCCTCATTTCTCATTCCTCATTCCATGCAGGAATCTGCATGGTGAGGCAATGCACCGACCCGTGTTGCCGGATGATGGTACGCGAGTCTATCGGCACCATCTCGCGGTCGGGGAAGGCTTGCTGTATCACCTCCATAGCACGGCGGTCGTTCTCCTCCTGCCCATAGACGGGAACGAGCACCGCTCCGTTAATGACCAAGAAGTTCGCATACGTTGCCGGCAACCGCTCTTCTCTCTCCTCACTCCCCTCTCCTCTTTCCTCAAATATCGCATCGGGCATCGGCAGGCGGAGCAGGCGATAGGGTTTTCCCTCAGTGGTTCTTAACGTTTTCAGCTGCTCCTCCAACGCCAGGAAGTCCTCATATTGCTCATCATGAGGATCGTCGCACCCCACATAGATGAGTGCGTCGTCAGGAGCCACGCGCACAATAGTGTCAATATGTCCGTCGGTATCGTCGCCGACAAGGTTTCCGTGGTCGAGCCACACAACCTTGTCTGCCCTCAGTCGCCGTTTCAGTTGTTCCTCAATCTCCTCTTGTGAAAGCGGTTGGTTGCGGTGAGGGGCCAACAGACACTGGGAGGTGGTGAAAACGGTTCCTTGACCGTCGCATTCGATAGAGCCTCCTTCCAATACGAAGTCCTCATGGTTCTCGTAATTCACCCATTCGAGGAATTCGGTTGTGGCAAAAAGCTTCTGGGGGACAAGGTTGTCGTATTCGGCCAAGAATTTCTCACCCCACCCATTGAACTTGAAGTCGAGCCAGCACGGAAGTACCTCCTCTTTCCTCTCTCCTCTTTCCTCTCTCCTCATCAATGTTATCGGCCCGTGGTCGCGAGCCCATGTGTCATCGGTAGGGAAAGAAGCGATCCAAACTCGCTCGTGTTCACGCAACTCCTGCGGAACAAGATTCTCGTCCCATGCCACAATCAACACGTTCTCCCGACGGACAATCTCATGCGCCATCGTTGTCATCGTATTGATGATGTCCTGCAAGTAGGGAGCCCAGTCCGTGGACTCATGCGGCCATGTCAGCAGCACGCCCCATTGCGGTTCCCATTCGGCTGGCAACCTAAACTCTTCGAACTCCTTAGACTCCTTAAACTCCTTGTCTCCTTGTCTATTCATGTTGCGAAAGTACAAAGAAAAAGCGAGAATCCAAAATGTTATGCTACTTTTTTGGCTGTTTGAAAGAAAAACCGTAATTTTGTCATTTGATAGATATATAGAGAATATGACAGGTATGACACTTGAATTTATCTTGCGAATTTTCGTGGCAGCCGTGCTCGGAGGTCTGATTGGTCTTGAGCGCGAGTACAGAGCGAAGGAGGCGGGCTTCCGCACCCACTTCCTGGTGGCTTTGGGTTCTGCCCTGTTTATGATTATCTCCGCCTATGGCTTTGAGGGAGCACTGGTCTCCGCAGAGCATCGATTGGATGTATCGCGCATCGCGGCACAGGTGGTAACGGGCATTGGTTTTATCGGTGCCGGCACCATTATCTTCCAAAAGAATGCCGTGCGCGGTCTGACCACCGCAGCCGGCGTGTGGGTTGTGGCAGCCATCGGACTTGCTTGCGGTGCAGGCATGTATCTACTGGCCACGGCATCGACGATACTGGTACTCATCGGGTTGGAGGCATTCAACTACTTCCTACACAAGTTCAACCACCACTCGCCTGGGCGTCACTCGGAAGAAGAGAACAGTGATGAGTGAAGATCGTAAAACGAAATTTGAAAGAACATAGATGCTTGAATTAAAAGATGTCAGTATATGTACACCCAACGGAGAACGGCTGATCTCCCGTCTCTCGTTTCGGTTAAGACCTGGGCAGCTGGTCTGCATTACAGGCGACAAGGGGTGCGGCAAGACGCTGTTGGCCAGAGCTATTCTGGGGCTATGGCCCATCGAGAGCGGCTATATCTCTTATGACGGTGCCCTGCTGAACCAACGCTCGGCGGCTTTCATGCGACGTTTCACCTCATACGTTCCGCAATCGCTGCCCGATGACAAGGTCTCTGCCGTGACAGCGATACGCGAAGTAGCATCTCTGAAGAAGAACGTTCTCATTATTGACTGTCCGACACTGGCCAACGAAAAGGAACTGGAGGAAGCAGCCCTGCTCATCCGACAGATGGCAGAACGCGGCACCGCCGTGCTCCTTCTTTGCGAGAAGAACCATTCCCTACTCTCTCAGCTCTCAACCATGCAACATGAACGAAACATTGAGCTTTATGAATTAAGCATTAAGCATTATGCATTATGAATTATGAATTGTGAACTATGAACTATGAATTAATCGGAGTTACTCTCCTGTTCCTTGCAGTTCCCTTATACCTATTATGTATATACAAGGTGAAGCTGCTGCCCCGAACCATTCGGGCCATCCTGAAGATGCTCATCTATCTGTCGGTGACAGGGCTGTGCGTCAACATGGTCTTTGCCTATAACCACTGGGCAGTCACCTCCGTGTGGGTCGTGATGATGATGGCCTTAGGAGCCTTCCTCACCGTTGTCAAAGGGCGACTGACCCAACGGCGGTTCTTCCTGCCCACGCTGGCAGGCGTGGTGGTGGCAGTGGCAGTGGTAGGCGGTCTGTCGATGCTGGCACTCAAGAGTCTGGCCGTTCCCTTCGACATCCGTTGCATCGTGCCCGTTGTCGGCATCCTGACAGGCACCCTCATCGAGACCAACGGACGGGCTCTCTCCACCTATTACATGGGACTGGCACACCACAACCAGCTCTACTATTACATGCTGGGCAACGGGGCAACCCACGGACAGGCGCTGGAGCATTTTGCCCATCGTGCCTTGGAACGGGCAGCCCTACCCTGCATCACCAATATGGCTCTGCAAGTGGTGGGCATTACCCCCTTGTTGCTTTGGGGAATGCTCCTGGCAGGTTCCGACGTGCTCACGGCTGTTTGCGTACAGATACTCATGTTGGCCGCCATGTTCTGCACATCGGTACTCTCCGTCGTGATTACCCTACTCGTGGCGCGCCGCTTCGCCTTCGATGCCTACCTGCGATTGAAACAAGACAACAAATAATAACACCTAAACATTGATTACTTTTATGAGAAAATTTACCCTATTCATGCTCACGCTGTTCTTGGCGACAGGTGCGATGGCGCAGAACAAAGCCAGTCTGTTCAAGACAGCACCTGGCACACCGGCGACAACCATCGACATGACGAAGTGGAGCCCTACCTCCAGCAACGTGATGGCTGCTCCTAAAAAGGTGGAAGCCATCACCGAGACACCCGAAGGAACTCTCCATGAGAACATGTACCGTTTCTCCAGTGCCTATGAAGCACAATCCCTGGGAAAGGGTGTGTACATGCTCTCCGATGGTATTGTCGGCACGCTCGTCGAAGGCACAGACGGCTACATCTACATGAAAGATCCGTTCTCACGCTTTGCCTATGGTTCCTGGATCAAAGGAAAATTAGAGGATGACATCGTCACCTTCCAGTTCCCGCAATTCATCTATAGCGAGGTGTCCAGCGGCTTCACACTGAACTGCTACACCATGCGCATGAGAGTCAACTCAGCAGGAACAGACTTTGAGAAAGACCCCACCAGCCAAGAGATGAAATTCCGTTGGAAGGACGGCAAACTGACTCAGCTGGAGGAAGATGCCGTTCTTGGCATGGTTGCCGTTGTCCCAGAGATGGGCAACATGGAAATCTATATTGGCTATGCCGACTACGACATCCGTTTCATGCCCGTCCCCGGCGAGAAGGTCACAGCACCCGAGGAATTGGAGACCGAGACCTACATGCTCAACTTCTGGCCCGACGACGACAAGCAGGACTACCGCATGGTGCAGGTGGGGACCCACGATGGAAGCATCTATGTGAACAACATCTCCAATACCAATCGCCGCTCGTGGATTCAGGGAGCCTATGACGGCACGAATGCCCGCTTCTTCACAGGCGACTACCTGGGCATCTCATACCGCATGAACCCCTACGACCCCGACCAACACGTCTTCTCGCTGGCAGGCCGTGAGGTCAAGACACCATTGGGGGAGAACAGCTATAGCTCCAGCTACTACAAGACCAGCTACATCGACTTCGCTCCCGACCCACAGACAGGCATCCTGAGTTCCGACTCCATACTGGCTGCCAATGCAGGTGTTTCCCGTCTCTATGCAGAGACCTTCTTCCGCAAACCGTCATTGGAGAAGTTCACCGAGACAGCTGGAACACCCCAAGACCCCATCTTCGGCGCACTGAGTGAATACAGCTCAACCTCCGGTTTCGGCATCATGGTCATTACCATGCCGAAGCTGACCACCGACGGCAAGCGTATGAACCTCGACAAGCTGTTCTACAAAATCTATCTCGACAATGAGGTCATGACATTCTATCCCGACGAGTACTGGTACATTGACCAAGAGATTCAGGAAATGCCCTACTCCCACACCGACAAACGCGACTTCACCATTGATGCCGACCTCCATTACATCTACTTCTACCAGGCAGGCTACAGCCGCATTGGTGTGCAGATGATTTACCGTGGCGGCGGTGAGGAACACAAGTCACACATTATTTATTATGGTGAGGAGACTCCCGGCGACGACCCAGAAGATCCCAATCCCGACGACCCAGATCCCGAAGATCCCGATCCCAGTATCGATGACACTGGTGGAGAGGCCGTCTTCGGATACGACATGGGCAACACCGAGACAAACCTTTGGGGAAACAGCAAGACAGAGGTCTACGACGTGGCCATGCACCTCGATGGCAATATGTTCAAGGGTAAGACCATCCGCGGATTCCGTGTCCCGCTCGTCGATCTGGAGCACATTGCCAACGTCAAGGTATGGCTTTCCTCCGAACTGGCACTGGAAACCGTTGACGACAAGAATGTGAACAAGGCCGACATCGTCGTGAAGGAAGTAACCGAGCGCGACTCGTGGGTAGAGGTGCGCCTCGACAAGCCCTATGCCGTCACGAGCAAGGGCGTTTACGCGGGACTCTCCCTGGAATCTACCGATGTCACCACCAACGAGGGCAAGCGTCCCATTGTAGTCACCCCCGAAATGTCTGAAGAAGGCTTCTACGTTCACACCAGCCGCACCTATCGCAACTGGCAGTCCATCGCTTCCGAGCTTGGCAAGAGCATTGCCCTGAAGGTCATCATCGGTGGTGTGCAAGAAAATGCCGCTGCCCTTGCCGAGATTCCCGAGGTAAAGGGTATGGTGGATGAGCCCACGCCCCTCAGCCTCAACGTCAAGAACCATGGCAGCAACCCCATCACGTCCATCGACTACTCCTACAGCATAGGAGGACAGACTGCCATCCCCCTGCGCAAGACATTCTCCACCCCCATCCCGGCATACTACGACGCTCCCGTGGAGTTCACGATCAGCCTGCCTGCCCTCAGCGAGAGCAATGTCTATGAGCTGACAGTGAAGATTGACAAGGTGAACGATGTCGAGAATACCGACCCGCATGCGGAAACAAAGACCAACTTGGTTGTATATGGCCTCACGCCAAAGCACCGCGCCGTGATTGAGGAATACACTGGCACATGGTGTGGCAACTGTCCGCGCGGCATCGTTGCCATGGAGGAGATGGCACGTCGCTATCCCGACGACTTCATCGGCATCTCCATCCACAACAACGACCCGATGTAGATTACCACCACCTACCCCTATCCCAACACGTCATTCCCCAACGCCCACCTCGACCGCACCTACTTCGAGATAGACCCGTACCTCGGTGTCGGCTCTTCAGGGTTTGGACTGGAAGTTGTATGGAAGTACCAGTGTGAGGAGGTCATTGCACCCGCAGCCATCAGCGTCGCAGCCGAATGGACCGACAACAGCATGACCGCTATCGATGCCACGGCATCCGTCACCTTCCCGCTCGCCACGACGAGCATCCCCTATCGCATTGCCTACATGCTGTTGGCAGACAGCCTGAGCGGAACCTCTTCCAGCTGGGCACAGGTCAACTACTACAACGGCTCAAACAGTAGCAGTTGGGACTTGGAGGGAATGGCGGAATTCTGCAACGGACCACGCAACATCTATATCAAGTACAACGACGTGATGATTGCCCACTCCGACTACAAAGGTGTGACGAATAGTCTGCCCGCAACGGCAGAGGCAGGTGTTCCCCTGACGCACACCTTCCGCTTCAACGTCAACAACATCAGGGGCAAGGATGGCGACGACCTCGTGCAGAACAAGAAGAACCTGCGCATTGTCGCCATGCTCATCGACCAGCAGACAGGTGCCATCGTCAATGCCAACAAGTGCCGCGTATCAGCAGCCACGGGTATCACCCAGCCCACCGACAACCGTCAGGAACTTGTCAAAGGCTACTACACCCTCGACGGCAAACGCCTGCTCACCCCCCAACGCGGACTCAACATCGTGAAATACGCGGATGGAACAACCGCCAAGATTGTTGTGAGATAAGGACAACCAAATCCACTTTTATTTGCCAATTGACTAACAGATATTGTTTTTGTTAGTCAGTTGGCAAAATTGTTAGTCCATTAGACGGGCTTTTTTGCTACTTTTGCATCATAAAAATGACAATGGGGATACCGACGAGCACCTCTCAAGTTCCCCAAGCAGTAAAACAACACAAAATGAGAAAGGATCTTTTATTGCTCCTATATTGCATTCTATTGTCACTTCCCATCACCGCCGACCCCTCACAGACCAACGAGGAAGGCAAAGGAATGGGGAGAGCAAATACGTCTGTCCCCATCGTTCAGATGGAAGCGGAGCAACTGCCCTCACTCAACATTCCCCGCTCAGGTCATCACACCTTTGTCATGGGAAACACGGTGTATGTCATGGGTGGACATACCAAGGGCTTCATTCCCACCCCCACGATGGAGTATTATGAGGATGGCGAGTGGCATACAATCAATATGGTATATACTCACGGGTTTGGCGCTTGTCAGCCCATGCGTTCTGGCAAAGTTCTCATTGCAGGCGGAAACGAAAAACCCTTGGGTATTGGACAAACTTTCACCGTCGAACTGTTTGACTCCAAGACCCGCACCTGCGAAGGTTACGGCTGTCTGGAACAGAAGCGTTTCTTCGTTTCCTCGGCCGAGCTCCCCAACGGCAAGGTTATCATCAGCGGCAACTCCTATTCGGAGGACTGCACGGAGTGCTTCGACGGCTCCCGCCAAAACCATCTCGTTCAAGAAGTCGCCCAGGAACGAGTATTGCCCTATATCTTCCCCATTGCCGAAGACGATGCCATCATCTTCGGCGCTATCGACAAGTATCAGAAAAGCCGGACTGACACGATTATCATTGACCAGCTGAAAGGGAAGCCCTTCCAAGCACCCCTGTTCGAGGAATGGTACCCACTCGATATCCTGCTCCCTCATCCCACCGCAAGCAGCTTCATCGGCGACGAGCAAACGGGCAACTACAGCTATCTGCTCACGGTGTTCAACAAGAAGAGTGGACAAATGGCCATAGCCCGCATCGTTGGCACCGACATCCAACTGTTGCCCACCAAGCAAACCGTCCCCATGCAATACTCCCCAGAAGGAACCCCGCACCCCATGGACATCCACTGGATTACCACTGTCATTGCCGACCGCCAAGTACGGCGTGGCTATGTCCTGGGACATGATGACGACTACCGTTTCTACGTGCTCGCCGTCGAATACGACAAGGATCCAGCCCCGCTGACCCTCTACTACACCGAACCGCAGGACAGCGCCGCCAACTATACACCCGTGCTCACCCCCGAGGGCGACCTTATCATGGCGGGAGGGGTACGCGACAACAACTACAACCCCTATAAAACCGTCATACGCTTTCACCTGGCACCCCAAGCCCCGCAAAGCGCGTCTGACAGCTGGCTACTCTGGGGCATTCTTGCGATGCTTCTCATCGCCGGCTTTGTGGGCATTCTGATCTGGCGGCGCCGCATGGCACAAAGAAAGAACGGCCAAAGCTTGGTGGAAGAAGCACCGATGGAAGCCTCTTCTGCCGAAGAAGAAACGGTGCAGCAAGAGCCAAGCGAAGTTGACGAGGCGTCGTCTCCCCGCACTCCCAATGAAGAGCTCATGCAGCGTATCTGCACCCTCATTGAACAAAAACGACTGTATCTCAACAGTGAGCTGAAAGTCGCTGATGTGGCAGCCGAACTTGCCATTAACCCACGCTACGTTTCAAATACTATCAAAACCTATCATGATTGCTCGTTCTCTCAGTTTGTCAATGCCTACCGCATTGAGCATGCCAAGCAGATGCTCCGCGACCAACCCGACATCAAAATCACAGCCGTCGTTGTGCAGTCAGGTTTTGCCAACGAGACATCCTTTTTCCGCACCTTTAAGTCTTTTACCAGCATGACACCCAAAGAGTGGATAGCACAGCAAGAATAAGGCAATTCCCTCGAAATCGACTGACAAAAGCAGTTTTTGTCAGTCTATTATCTTATTATGTAAGTACACGTATGAACCTTTTTCATAACTTTGCTGAAATTTTAATTTATTCATTATTCAACAAAGCGTATGAAAAAAAGAATTCTACTTTCATCATTGCTCGTCCTCATGGCGATAGTCTTGAGGGCGCAGACAACGTTCCAGTCGGGCGACTTCAGCTACGTGGTGCTCGACGAGGAAGCCAAAACCGCGGCACTGAGTCGCGTGCCTATGGATTACGGCGGCGCGGTGGTCGTACCGGGAACCGTGATCTACAACGAGGTCACCTACACCGTGACCCAGATCGGCTCGCCCGCCTCGGCAACCGACTACTACGAGAGTGCGTTCTACTACAGCACCATCGAGAGCCTGACCATCCCCGCCACGGTGACGAAGGTCACGGGCTCGATGTTCTACAACACCCCCAGCGACCCGGCCATACAGGTGACCATCGCCGACAGCCCGGATCCCATCACCTTCGATGCCATCGGCTACTTGGAACATATCGACAACCTCTACATCGGCCGCGACATCGTCTATGACAGCAGCCTCCGCACCGATCCTGGCACGGCTGTGTTCGTGAACGTCAACCACGTAGTTATCGGCCCACAGGTGACCACGCTGCGCGACAACATGTTCGCAAATACGGGCGCATACTTAGAGTCCATCGACCTGAGCCAGGCCACCTCGCTGACCACCCTCGGCACCAATGTGTTCTACAGCAGCAGCAACGTGGGTCTGACGAGCATCGACCTGAGCAAGACCCAGATTACCTCAGTGCCCGACAATGCGTTCATGTATTGCGACAAGCTGACCACCTTGAAGCTCCCCGGCACGGTGCAGACCATCGGCAACGATGCGTTCCACTACTGCACGGCGCTGCAAGACATGACCATCCCGGCCAGCGTGACCTCCATCGGTGCCCGGGCGTTCTGGTACGACACTGAGATGGAGAGCCTCACCATCGAGGACAGCGACACGCCACTGGTACTTAACGGTGACTACGGCGAAGGTCTCCCTGGCAAGACCTTCTATCTCGGCCGTGACCTTGTGGGGCCGGAGAGTGCCGCACTGACCGCACGCATCGTCTATACCAATGCGAAGAATGTAACCGTAGGCCCGAAGGTGACCACCCTTCCCGCCAATGCCTTCAATGGTGCAAGTAATATAGAGTCGTTCGATTTCAGCAATGCCACCTCGCTGACCACCATCGGCGAGAATGCCATCTATGGCTGCTCCAACGAGAAACTGACGAGTATCGACCTGCGCAACACTAAGATTACGGCCATACCTGACGGGGCCTTTTCTTATTGCTATTATCTGGCCACACCTTATCTGCCCAGCATCGTGCAGACCATCGGCAACCAGGCATTCTACTATTGCAGCGGACTGGAGGAGGTCACCATCCCTGCCAGCGTCACCAGCATCGGCAACGAGGTTTTCTACTACACAGACAACATCAAGAGTTTCACCATCGAGGACGGCACAACGACACTGGCCTGCGGCACGATTGGCTACGGCTTCAGCGGCGAGACATTCTATCTCGGCAGAAATGTCACCTACAGCTCTACCGCGAGCGGACAGCTCATCTTCACAAACGTCAAGAATGTGACGCTCGGCCCGAATGTGACCACGCTGAGCAACTATATGTTCTCACGTCCCAATTTGGAGACCTTCGACTGGAGCCAGGCCACTGGCATCACCTCTGTTCCTGAGCGTTGCTTTGACAACTGCGACGGCTTGCGTTCACTCACCATTTCCGCCAACATAACCACCATCGAGGCCAGCGCTTTCTATAATATGGACGGCGATATAGACCTGACCATCGAGGACAGCGACACGCCGCTGACGCTGAATAACGCAGGCAGTTTCTATCCCATCTTCGAGTACAACAACGTCACCGCCTACATCGGTCGTAACATCCTGCGCACCGGCAGCTATGAGGGAAAATCTGTATTCAATACGAGCGGCATCTATCAACACAATCTGACCTTCGGCCCGAAGGTGACCACCATCGGCGACCAGGAGTATTACGACTGCGACGGCCTGCGCTCGGTTGACTTCTCTGCCGCCAACGTGACGAGCATCGGTGTGAAAGCATTCTATAGCTGTGCTAATATGACCACCGTTGACCTCGGCACGAAGCTGGAGACTCTGGGCCACACTGCCTTCGGCGGCTGCTCGGCACTGACGGCCATCAACATACCAGGAACACTGAAGGTGCTACCCAACGCGACCTCCGACGACCGCTATGGCGTGTTCGAGGGCTGCTCGGCTTTGGCCACCGTCACACTAAGCGAAGGTCTGGAGGAGATTGGCCACTATGCTTTCTACAACTGTTCGGCACTGACCGAGATCACCCTGCCCAGCTCGCTGAAGAAGATTGGCCGCGCACCATTCTATGGAGCCGATGCCATGAAGCGCCTGGTTGTCTCCGACAGCGAGACAGCGCTGACGTTCGACAACGAGCCCGGTTCTCCGTTCACTTCTGGCCGTGCCAACCTCTCACCTTACAATGTGCTGGACTATTTCTACCTGGGCCGCAACATCACCCGTGGAAGCGAGAGCCAGTCACTGGTCTGCGATGCCACGGAGATAGAGATTGGGCCGCAGGTGACCAACATTGACAACCTCTTCCCCAATACGGGCGACGGCAGCAACAAGGTGGAGAACGTGAAGGTTCACTCGCTGACACCCATTGCCATCAGCGTCGCCCCCTTCCACAGCAACACCTACGCCAACGCCACGCTGTGGCTGCCCGGCGGCACGAAGGCTGCCTATCAGGCTGCCGACTATTGGAAGAACTTCGAGAACATGGAGTTCTCGAGCTATGTTGTGAGCATCACCACGACGGGTCACGGAACACTCACTGTGGCTGACATCGAGGCTGGCAACGGCGAGAGCGAGAGCACGCTCATCGCCCGCGAGACCGACGTGGTGTTCAACGTTGCTGCCGACGAGGGCTACGAGCTGACTGCCTTCACCGTAAACGGCGAAAGCAAGACACTGGCCGACGGCAAGTTCACCGTCACGAACCTGCTGGACGACCAGACGGTGGCCGCCACCTTCGCTCCCATCAGCTACACGCTCGCCTACAACCTGGCAGGCGGTTCTGTAGCAGAGGCCAATCCCGCTACCTACAACATCGAGACCGAGACCTTCACCCTGACCAACCCCACCCGCGAGGGCTACAACTTCGCCGGTTGGACAGGTACCGATCTCGACGGCGCACAGACAACGGTGACCATCGCCAAGGGCAGCATGGGCAA
Organism: Prevotella sp.; assembly: GCA_017444365.1. Classification (GTDB taxonomy): domain Bacteria; phylum Bacteroidota; class Bacteroidia; order Bacteroidales; family Bacteroidaceae; genus Prevotella. Next base: position 5,722 of record JAFSWU010000116.1, on the reverse strand, counting down.
CCGCTCGTACACCGCCACGTGGACACCTATTATATATAGCATCACCCTGACCCTCGATGGCGGCACAGCTGAGAACCCCGCTACCTACACCATCGAGAGCGAGGCCATCACCCTGACGAACCCCACCAAGACGGGCTACACCTTCAAGGGCTGGAAGCTCAACAGCGAGGGCGAGGCCATGATGAGCGTGACCATCGCTGCTGGCAGCACGGGCAACGTTGCCTACACCGCCACCTGGCAGATTAACCAATACACCCTGACCTTCGACAGCAATGGTGGATCTGCCGTTGATGCTATCACTCAGGACTATGCTACAGCCGTGACAGCTCCTGCCGCCCCGACCCGCGAGGGCTACACCTTCGCTGGATGGGAACCCGAGGTGCCCGCCACGATTCCCGCCGAGAACGTGACGCTGACCGCCCAATGGACCATCAACCAGTACACGCTGACCTTCGACAGCAACGGTGGATCGGCCGTTGATGCTATCACTCAGGACTATGCTACAGAAGTGACAGCTCCCGCCAACCCCACTCGCACAGGCTATACCTTCGCCGGATGGGACAAGGAGATTCCTGCCACAATGCCTGCTGAGAACATGACCATCACCGCACAGTGGACAGTGAACCAGTACACCATCACCTTCGACAGCAACGGTGGCTCTGCCGTTGATGCCATCACTCAGGACTACGGCACCGACATTGTGGCTCCTGCCGCTCCGACCAAGGAGGGCTACACCTTCACGGGCTGGACGCCTGAGCTGCCTGCAACCGTTCCCGCAGAGAACATCACCGTCGTGGCTCAGTGGACTATCAACAGCTACACCGTGAGCATCACTGGTGCCGGCGTGACCGCCGACAACCTGACACCGCAGCATGGCGACAATGTACTGATCACCATTGCTGAGGACGAGGACCGCACGCTCACCAGCCTGACCGTGAATGGTGAGGACGTGACCGCTCAGGTGGAGGACTACCAGTACACCATCAGCAACGTCAGCAGCAACATCAGCGTCGTGGCAACATTCAGCTCTACGAAGGAGTTCATCACCCTGACCCATGAGCAGGCTACGTTCAGCTGCACACAGGACCTCGACTTCACCGGCATTGCCGGACTGGAGGCCTACATCGCAGCCGGCTACAACAAGACTACGAACAAGGTGCTCCTGGTGCGCGTCTACGATGTTCCCGCCAATACGGGTCTTATCCTCTTCGGCACAGAAGGCGACACCTATAAGGTTCCCTACTCCACTTCCGCCTCTTACTACGTGAACATGCTGAAGTCCGTCACCGTTGCACAGACCGTACCTGCAAGCGAGGGCATCTACAACAACTACCTGCTGGGCAACGAGGGTGGTGTCATCGGCTTCTACATCTCCTCGGGCGACGGCATAGTCGGTGCCGGCAAGGCTTATCTCCAAGTTCCGAGCTCGCTCACCAATGGAGCCCGCCACATGGAATGGCAGCTTGCTGAGGACGTAACCGCCATCGACGACATCGTATGGCTGAATGGCGCCAAGAACGACGGAGCCGTCTACGACCTGAGCGGACGCAAGATGCAAAATGCAGGCAGTGCATCGAAACTGCCACGCGGTATCTACATCGTGAATGGAAAGAAAGTTGTCATCAAATAATAAAAAGTGAAGAGCTATGAAGACGAAGTATATCAAACCAAGCGTCAAGGCCGTCACGGCTGATGAGGAGCTTCTGCAAATGATTGCCGTCTCCAAGACAATGCCTGTAGAGGGCGGAGGCATTCACGACGATACGCCCATTGACGGCGGAAACGCATGGTCGCGCGACTCCCACCATTCGGTTTGGGACGACTGACCAAGATTACTCCCACGGGAAAAGGGAAAGGGGCTCCCTGCCTGGCGTACTTGCCAGGGGGAGCCCCTTTTTCGTACTCGTGTGTACAAGTTCCACAAGCAAGTAGTTGATAAAAGCATCGATTTATTTTGCATTGCTCTCGTTATTTGTACTTTGCGACAAAAGTCGCGTAGGTACTTCGTCTCGACATTAAAAATAAATGAATTTATTTTGTACTGCGCTCGACTTTTCGTACCTTTGTGCCAAAGAAAACAAACTAATCATATTGAAAGCATGAAACGACAAACAATTCTCGCAGCAGCCCTCGCCATGACAGCCACAATGGGTATGCACGCCCAAAAGCCCATGACCGCCCCCGCTGGCGGCAAGGCCATCAGTGATGAACTCATCGGAATCTTCTTCGAGGACATCTCCTCCTCTGCCGATGGTGGACTATACGCAGAGCTGTTGCAGAACGGTTCCTTTGAATACAACGCCAACGAACACGACCAGTGGGGCCCCGCTACGGCATGGAGACTGCTGCGCCCCGGACACTCCCTGGGATACATGGAAACCCGTATGGACAGCCCCATCCATCCGAACAATCCCACCTACATGAGACTCCACGTGGAGCGCGTCAAGGAGTACTACGACTACAACGGATGGAAAGGTGTAGGCCTGCAGAACGAAGGCTTCAAGGGCATCAGCGTGAAGGCTGGCGAACAGCTCGACTTCTCGGTCTTCTTGCGCAACGTAGAGGGTGCGCCCAAGAACATCCGCGTGGTGCTGTTGGAGCCCCAGGGAAGGGGTAAGGAAGTCAAAGTATTGGGCGAAGCCACCATTAGCAACGTGGGCGACAAGGCTTGGAAACGCTATGAGGCCACACTCACATCAAATGCCGACTGCCAAAAAGCTGCCCTGCAGTTGCTTGTGCTCGACCAAGGTGCCATTGACGTGGACATGGTTTCGCTGATGCCGAAGGAAACCTTCAAGGGACATGGCCTGCGCAAGGACCTGGCACAAGCCCTGGCCGACCTGCAGCCGAAGTTCATGCGCTTCCCCGGCGGATGCGTGGTACACGGTGGTGGCGATGGATTCTGGAACACCTACCGCTGGAAGACCACCATCGGTCCCAAGGAACAACGCCGACAGCTGAAGAACACGTGGGGATACCACCAGTCGATGGGACTGGGCTACTATGAATACTTTCAGTTCTGCGAAGATCTTGGCATGGCTCCCCTGCCCATCCTCCCTTGCGGCGTGAGCTGTCAGGGCGCCAATGGCGGCTGGGGCATGAAAGGACAGGCACAGGACGTGGCTCCCATGTCGGAAATGGACGAGTGGGCACAGGATGCGCTGGACCTCATTGAATGGGCCAACGGCGACCCCGCCACATCGAAGTGGGCGAAGATGCGTGCCGACGCTGGCCATCCCGCACCCTTCGGACTGAAGTACTTAGGACTGGGCAACGAGGAGAAGATCACACCCGAGTTCTGCGAGCGTTTCAAGTATATATATAATAAGGTGAGAAAAGCACATCCGGAGATTGTCATTGTTGGCACCGCCGGACCTGGCTCTCATCCGGGCAACCCCGACCTTGAGAACGGATGGAAGCTGGCAGAGGAGATTGGAATGCCCATCATTGACGAGCACTACTACGAGCCCAATAAATACTTTCTGGAGAGCCGCCAGTATGACAAGTACCCGCGCACCCGCAAGACGAAGGTCTATCTCGGCGAGTATGCCGCCAAGGACAAGAAACTCATCGACGCACTGGCCGAGGGCCTGTACCTGCTCCACGTAGAGCGTAACGGTGACGTCGTCTGCATGACCTCGTATGCCCCGCTCTTCGCCAAGAAGGATGCCACGAACTGGAACCCCGACCTCATCTATTTCGACAATGAGCGTTCGTTCCTCACCTGCAGCTACTATGTGCAGCAGATGTTCGGACAGTCGGCAGGACAGTACTACTACGGTGACTGCGTGAAGTTTGAAGGAGACAAGGCCAAACTGGTGCAGCCCGTGGAGAAATGCCTCTATGGTCAGTCGGTGGTGTTGAACACCAAGACACGCCGCCTCTTCGTGAAGCTCTGCAACGCCGGTTCCGACACAAAGACGGTGAAGCTCAACCTCTCGCGCTTCAAGACCATGAAGCCCGAAGCCACCATCACCACCCTCAGCGGACAGCCCGACGACGAGAACAACTACGAGAAGCAGCCCATCGCACCACAGAAGAAAGCCTTCCATCTGGACAAGAAAACAACCATGGAGCTGCCCCCCTACTCCTTCATCATGATCGAAGCAGAGCTGTAGAAGCAGACAGGTGAAAATCATTCATGTGGACATGGACCAGTTCTTCGCGGCTGTGGAACAGCGCGACAAGCCGGAACTGAAAGGCAAGCCGATAGCGGTTGGCCACGATGCCGAGCGTGGCGTGGTATCGACGGCCAGCTACGAGGCCCGAAGCTTTGGCGTGCATTCGGCACAGTCCATTCAGGTGGCTAAGCGTTTGTGTCCGCATTTAATCATTGTGGAGCCACACTTCCAACGCTATAAGGAGGTGTCGGCACAGCTGCACGAAATCTTCCACGACTATACCGACCTCATCGAGCCCATCTCGCTCGACGAAGCGTTTCTCGATGTAACGGAGAATAAGCATGGTATCGAACTGGGCGTGGACATAGCCCGGGAGATTAAGCAGCGCATCCGTGAGACCACGGGGCTGACGGCATCGGCAGGCGTGAGCTATTGCAAATTTCTCGCAAAGATTGCCTCCGACTGGCGTAAGCCCGATGGTCTGACGGTGATTCATCCAGACCGTGCCTTGGACTTCATCGCCCAGCTGAAGATAGAGAAAATATGGGGCATCGGACAGAAGACGGCAGAGAAGATGCACCGCATGGGAATCTTCACCGGTGCCGACCTGAGAAAGGTATCGCAAACCCGGCTGACGCAGGAGTTTGGCAAGATGGGGCAGGTGTTCTACGACTTCTCAAGAGGAATAGACAACCGGCCCGTCATCTCCGAGTGGGAACGCAAGTCCGTCAGCTGCGAGCAGACGTTTGAGTCGGACATCAGCGAGAACGCTGCCGTCACCATCCACCTGTATCACACGGTGCTGGAGCTGGTCAGACGCATCGAGAAAAACGACTTCGATGGGCGCACGCTGACATTAAAGGTTAAGTTTGCGCGTAAGCGAGAGCATTCGGAAGCTCGCTTCCAGTATGCCGAGCGAGAGCAAACTCGGCAGGATGCCAAGTTTTTAGACTTTCAACAGATTACCCGCAGCATCACCGTTGACCACATTCTCCGCACCAAAGACGAAATTCTGCCTTTGGCCAAACAGCTGATGCGGGGCGTGGAGTTCTTTGACAAGCAAAGCGGCTTCGCCGAGCGTCACTCCCACCCCATCCGCTTGCTGGGGTTAGGCGTCTCAAATCCGGGAAGTTCCACACCCAACGGGGAGCAGACCACTCGCCAGGGAACATGGGACGAACTGGAACTGGAGTTTGAGCCGTGGCCCGAGGAGTAGAACATACACGATTGAATAAAATTTTCGTTTTCTACCTACATCCTACATAAAACGAAGCAAAGTCATTGAACAACAGATTGTTACGAGCTTTCCTACCTACATAAAGCCTACATAGAACCTACATGGAACCTACATGGGCCCAGATGAATGGAATAAATGGATCGTTGTTGGAAAAGCTAAGGTCTGATCCCCCTAATGTCTACGGGGCTATCGCGCTGAAAGCTAAGGTTTTAGGGGTGCTAACTCGGTGATTTTTTATAACTTATTGGCTTTCAAACGTGTTTAGAGCCAAGAAATTGGAGAGGTTACGAATTAGTTACATACAGAAGTTTGAAATTCTCCGCGATTTGCGTAAATATCAATAACTCTTTATCGACCTCATTTG
>JAFSWU010000115.1 GCA_017444365.1 Prevotella sp. | reverse complement strand
CTCACGTCGTTATCCAGCAGATTGTTGCGACGTGAGACACGTCGCCTCCTACTTGTGCGCTGCAAAGATAATAAAATGTTTGCAAAATCAATGGAATTTACACCCTGTTTTTCAATATTTTCATCTTTTCGACACGGTTTTACCGATTTTGAATCGCAGCGGAGCTATTCAATTCGCTAAAACGTATGTTCCCCAAAAGTCCCAACACCTCACCAAAATGCGTGAAATCCCTTTGCCAGAGCGGGTTTTGCCTGGTGAGGTGTTCGCCAAACACCTCACCAAACATCTCACCATACACCTCACCATTTGGGTGGTGGGTGATGGATGATGGGTGATGAAGTGTGGTGGGGTATCATGGTTGGTGAGGTCACTGGTGGGGGGAGTGGTGAGGTGACAGGGAAACACCTCACCATCTGAAAGGCCGATAAACAGAGGGTTTTCGGACTATTTGGTGAGGTGTTGAGCATTTCCTCAACGAAATCTTTTTTGAATGAACATGTAGGGGCGGAACAGCGTTTCCGCCCGACTACCCCCAAACTTGCTCGTTGATGATTCCTGATACAGTCAGAGAATATCACTGGGCCAGTCAGAGACCATCACTGAGCCAGTCAGAGACTATCGCTGATACTATCAGAGACTATCGCTAAGCTGGCCGTAATTGTGAAATATCACTAACTTTTTGAAGCCTTTGCCTTTTGTTTCCAAAATAATTCCTTTGTAGAAAAAGACTCCGATTTTCCAAACCTCCTGAGTGCAGCAAGAAAAGCAGTGGAACATGGGTATAAGGTTTACATATTGCCTAATCCTCACGATTTCCGTACGGCAGACTTCATCTTTGAACGGAAGAACGTATTCAAATTATTCGACCTAAAGACCATTTCTGGGAAGTCGATTGTTGGCAGCAGACTCATTGAATCAATAGGGCAGGCAAATCGGGTTTTGCTGAATATGGCAAGCGACTACAATCCATCCTCGCTGGCACGAAGTGTAAAGATGTATTTTGAAAATAGCGACGAAGCTTTAGAGGTTCTGATATTCAAGGGAAAGAAGATGATCTCTATCACCCGCGATCTGACATTGAGTCCGCAATACTACAATATTTTCATGAAGCGCTATATAAGATAAAAGAGCTGCCGTAGCAACTCTCTTAAATGGGTAGTGTCGATCAAGGCTTGCCCCTCGCGGCATTCTGTCGAATGTTTACCGGATAGTCATGTTCTGACGATGCAAAGATAGGCTTTTTTCCCGAATCTTCCAAATATTTTCGCAATTATTTTAAGTTTTAGCTTATTTTTGGCTTAAATACAAATAAAATTTGTACTTTTGTACCCGCATCTGCTCATAACAGGGCTGGCCGATGTGCGGACATAGCCAGTGGGCGGAGCACTACATATTAGAAGGCGTCATGTTGCGCTTTGTTTTTGGACAATCGAAATTAGCACTTTCCTATTGTAAGCAAAGACAAATGCAGAGATGACTGCCACGGGGTGTAGCATATACTCTCCGTAGTGTGCTGCGAGGCTCGTGTAGCCTCACAAGCACACTTTACGGTGTATAGTATACTCCCACGTGGGTGATTACTCTGTCTGTTTTCTTACAAGGGCCGTGCTAAGCCTCGATGTCGAACAGGCAGATGTGAGCACCCACGTTTTCTTTTTTGTAGTTAGCCATAGTTACTAACCCGTTCGCACAGGGTGTTTGCGAGCAGCTCTAAAATAGAAACAGAGTAGTAACAGAATAAAGGAAACATAAGCGTCTTTGACATCCTTGGTTGACTGATCAAGCAGAATTAGCACTTCAAGAACGTTTCAGTTGGACAAGCATCGGATGTTTGCGCTCATCATGGGCGTGGACAGTAAGATCGTTGTCTGATACAGGCTGTGCTAAGCCTTGCTTGAACACCGTCTCTTCCACGCCCCCTTTCCGAAACGAAGAGAGGGCTTTTTCATGTCAACGGTCAAGAAAGACATCAAAGAGAGTTCGGAGAAGATCGACAAGGTGAAGCGTATCGTGCAAGACCGTGCGCTGGCTCTTGAGTATAAGAAGCAGATTCTGCAGACACCGATTGCGGAAGGTGCGTTGTGGAAGGACTTGGAGTTCAGTGAGCCGGAGAACACGGTGCGCATCGGTACGGTGTTCAGCGGCATCGGGGCCATTGAACACGCATTCCAGCGGCTCGGGCTGAGGCATCGGATTATGTTTGCGGGCGACATTGAGCCGAAATGCAAGCAGAGCTATTTCGCCAACTACGATATTCGCGAGGAGGACTGGTTCACGGACATCCGCGACTTCGATGCCCGCGGCTATCGGGGACAGGTGGATTTCGTCATCGGCGGTGCGCCCTGTCAGGCATTCTCGATGGTTGGCCACAGGCTTGGCTTTGAGGATGCGCGAGGTACATTGTTCTACGAGTTCGCCCGTGTGGTGAAAGAGACGCAGCCGAAGGTTTTCCTATTTGAAAACGTACGCGGACTGCTTAATCACGACAAGGGGCGCACGTGGCATGTGATGTACGACATCTTCAACGAGCTGGATTACGACGTGAAGTTCCGAGTGCTGAACAGCTGCGACTACGGCATCCCGCAGCACCGCGAGCGCGTCTATTGCCTCGGATTCAGACGTAAGACAAAGTTTGAGTTTCCCGCTCCAATACCGCTGGAATACAAGATGTACGACTTTTTGGAGGACTACATCGACACGAAGTATTTCCTAAAGGAGAAGGGTATCAAGTTCGTGACCAGCCACAAGAACCACGACAAGTTCTATACGCAGATAAACGGTGAAATACAACTCTGTCAGAAGCGCAACCAGCAGTTCAACTGGCACGGCGACTTCGTATATCATCCCGATTCGGAACTGACACCCTCGGATGAGGCTTTCGACGAGTTCATCTTCGATGTGCGCGACGTGGAGGAGAAATACTACCTTTCGGACAAGGTGGCCCGATACGTATTGGCGGGCGGCACAAAGAACTTCAAGACCTCGACAGAGACCGACCTCGACGTAGCACGCCCGCTGTTACAGTCGATGCACAAGATGCATCGCGCCGGGGTGGACAACTATGTGACGCACAAAGGGCGTATCCGCAAACTGACGCCCCGCGAATGCCTCAGGCTGATGGGCTTCAAGGACTGGTTCAAGATTGTCGTGTCCGACACCTCAATGTATCAGCAGGCCGGCAACAGCATCGTTGTCGATGTGCTGATAGCTATTCTGAAACAGCTGGACATCACGAAATACGGAGTGAGACTATGATTATTGCAGGCGAAAAATTCACGTTCGACAGCACATATGAGACACCCATCACCGTGGCAGACAGTTGGGTGATGCCGAAGAACAAACTCGGCGGCGGCAACGGTGAGGCTAAGCTCTATGTAGGTTCACGCGACAAGATGGAGGCGTTCTTTGGCGAAATCGGCTTCACGGCCACCTGCTTCGTATTACGACAGGACTTGCAAGCCTATATGCAGGTCATCAAGTCCGAATATCTGTCGCCGTCTCAGGACTATCGCGGCCGCAACGAGATGCGCTCGCTGTGGTCAGAGAGGATGGAGAGAATAAACGCGCTGCCCGACGGCATCGTGATTTTTACCATCCGCGAGCAGTCGCAGATAGCCGGGCCTCGCGGTTATGTCAACTCGTCGGATAAAGTATACAAGTTGATACGCGAAATTTCGCTGCCACTCGTATCGTATATCTCCGCCATGCGACTTTACTACAACGGTCAGCCGATGTTCTATCTGAAACTCTTCGCCGACTTCGAGGAAATAGAAAAGCGCAAGGCATTCATCGAAAACTACGGAGCCATCAAGCAGCCCGAGCAGGAACCATTCTTCGGCGTACAGGAAGAGCCGGTCGAAGAAAAGAAACCCGCCATACGCTATGGACGCGAGGGGCAGGACGAATATCGGAAGAAACTGCTGGAGGAATGTCCCTTCTGCCCCATCACGATGATTAACGAGGAGTCGTTGCTCATCGCCAGCCATATCAAACCCTGGGCGGTAAGCGACACAAAGGAGCGTATTGACCCGAATAATGGCTTCATACTCTCGCCTCTCTATGACAAACTTTTCGACCGTGGCTACATCACCTTTAGCGACGATAAACGTGTTACAATCTCTAACTGGCTCTCACGTCAAGTGCGCGACCGTATCGGCATAAAGGAGAATCAGTTCTTCCAGTTCCTTCCTATAAACAATGCTCGTGCACAATATTTGGAGTATCATCGTTGCATGGTATTCAAAGGGTAATACTACAAAGGTCAGTCTATAGGGATTGTAAAACCTTGAAATACTCCTCATATTCAGCTATATATTCAGTGAAATGAATATTGGCTCACCAATACTCTATCTCCCTTATCGTCAGTTCATCTGGCTGAAGCCCATCTACACAATGTAGATAACAGATGGTCCAATTGCCGTTTTCGTCGTATTCGTAGGAAAGCTCTGAAATCAGGGTATAATGGGGAGTATCAGAGAATTCGTGCGTGAAATTGTCGCCGTAGAATGCGTCTTCCATGTGGATGAGTTCACGACGGTCATTGTATTCACGACGGAAAATCCACGACAGGTGTCCGTCTTTGTAGTCGTAGTCAACAGTGTGAGGTTTGAATTCCTTGCTACCTTCATTCTTACGTTGAGCTGCTAATTCCTCAGCATCCTTTCGATATACACGCCATCGGTCTTCCTGCTCGTCAAGCCCCATTACTTTCACCTCGCGTTCGGGTATGCCTTGCTCATTGTAATAGGTGTCCTTACATGAATAAAGTTGGAAAGTAATACCCTTGTAGTCTGCGGTAAAACCTGTGTTTTCTCCCTCTGGGTTGCAAAGGGCTTTCATCGCATCGTAAAGAGGGTGGGATGCTGAGTAGTTCTTCTCACGTAGATGTTTGAACTCTCTGGGGGACTGTTGCTTGCTCATAATACTATGATGATTTTCTAGTGCAAATTTACATAAAATTTCCGAGATTATAAGCCAGTTGGGATAAAAACTG
>JAFSWU010000114.1 GCA_017444365.1 Prevotella sp. | reverse complement strand
CGGTGCCGGTTATATGTTCGAGACCACTTTCCAGCGTGAGGCAACGAGTGACCTGACAGGTGAGCGTGGTTCGCTGATGGGTGCTATCCAGGGCTTGCTGCTGGCTCAGTATGAGGTGCTGCGTGAGAACGGACACTCTCCCTCGGAGGCGTTCAACGAGACCGTTGAGGAATTGACACAGAGCCTTGGCCCGCTCTTTGGTGCCAAGGGAATGGACTGGATGTATGCCAACTGTTCGACCACAGCTCAGCGTGGTGCCCTTGACTGGGCTCCCCGTTTCCACGACGCTATCAAGCCTGTTATGGAGTGGCTGTATTACTCAGTGAAGACAGGTAACGAGGCTCAGATTACGATCGATGCCAACTCAAAACCCGATTATCGTGCAGGTTTGGAGAAGGAACTGGAGGCCATGCGTAACCAGGAGATGTGGCGCGCAGGTGAGACCGTGCGTAAACTGCGTCCCGAGAATAACTAATCAGTAACGGAACAACATTATTTGTTGTTGTTCAAAAACAGGAGACTGCCGTCTGTGGCAATTGTTTCCTCGAAGAGTAATTCCCGCAGAGCATCGTGAAGATGTCTTTGCGGGATTTTCAGTGTGCTTAGTTCTGACAGATGATGCTTGCGAAGGTCGCTGAGTAGATGGAGGATGGAGGCAGCGGCAAGATGGAGCTGGTCTTCGCTCACCATTCCATCCTTGTGATTGATGCACACATCACAATGGCCACAGTCATCCCACATGGTCTCGCCGAAGTAGTTGAGCAACTGGTGCTGTCTGCAAACCTTGTCGTTGCAGGCATAGTTGATCATGGCATCAATTCTCTTCTTGAACTGTTCCAACCGCTGTTCATAGACTTCTTCAGGGATGATGACGTATTCCGTCTCAGCGCGGTTGCGGGTGTAGGTGATGAATGGGGTCTTGCGCTCGGGGATGAAGTGAAGAATCTGTCGCTGGCTGAGAGCTTTCAGGCAGAGATAGACCTGGCTTCGGTTAAGCTTGGCCTCTAATGCCAGCAATCCCTCGTCGATATATGAGTAGTCGGTGAAAAGACCGCCATAGTTGCGCAGCAATGAGGTGATGACAGCTTCTTCGTGGGGTGACACTTCCTTCAGCCGATACAGCTCCTCACGCCCTATAAGGAACCTGATGCGTGCCCGTGCGTCGGGCTCTGTTTCGTAGTACAGGTACCCTGACCGCATGAGAATCTTGAGTGCAGAGTCGGCAACAACGGGGAAGTGATGGAATGTCTGGCAGAACTTGTCAATCTCGAAGGTAAACGAATGCCCCATTCCGCTGTTTGCGCCGATTTGGTAATAGTATGCTAAATTCTCGTACACCTCGCGAATGTATTCCTTCGGTGGGAAGGTATCTTGTACTCGCTTGTGGAGTTTCTGCTTGTCGCCGTTGTTGAAGAGCAGAACCGCATACGCCTTTTTGCCGTCGCGCCCGGCACGACCGGCTTCCTGGAAGTAGGCTTCGATGGAATCCGGGCAGTCGATGTGGATGACGAGCCTGACATTGGGCTTGTCGATACCCATTCCAAAGGCATTGGTGGCACAGATGACGCGCACCTCGTCCTGTTGCCAGCGTTGCTGACGGTCGTCCTTGACGGCGTGGTCGAGTCCTGCATGGAAGAAGGTTGCGCTGATGCCTTTCGTGTTGAGCCATTCTGCCGTTTCCTTGGTACGCTTCCTACTGCGGGTGTAAACGATGGCGCTGCCTTCCACGGAGGACAGGATATGTAGCAATTGCCCGTGTTTGTCTTCCGTTTTCCTGACGATATAGGCCAGGTTCTTGCGCGCAAAGCTCATGGTGAAGACGTGGAAGGAGTTCTTCTCTGAGAGACGCGAACAGATGTCTTCGACCACTTGGGGCGTAGCAGTAGCAGTGAGGGCAAGGACGGGCTTTCCTGGAAGTAGTTCCCTGATTTTGGAAATCTCAAGATAGGAGGGACGGAAGTCGTAGCCCCATTGGCTGATACAGTGGGCTTCGTCAACGGTGATGAAGCTCACGTTCATGTGGCGCAGCTTCTTTAAGAACAGTTCGGAGGTGAGACGCTCGGGCGAGATATAGAGGAGCTTGACGTTTCCGAAGATGCAGTTCTCCAGTGTGACTATCACCTCACTACGGGTCATCCCGCTGTAGATGGCAGCAGTCTTGATGCCTCGTGCTGTCAGGTGTTGTACCTGGTCTTTCATCAGGGCGATGAGGGGCGTGATGACCAGGCAAGTCCCTTCCATCGACAGGGCAGGCACTTGGAAGGTGATGCTCTTTCCACCGCCCGTAGGCATCAGGCCGAGGGTGTCGTTTCCTTGGCAGATGCTCTCTATAATATCACGCTGAATACCTCGGAATCCGTCGTAGCCCCAGTATTTCTTCAGAATCAGCTCAAAGTCCATACTCCCTTATTTTCCATTGACCATTGACCATTGAACATTGACCATTCATTCATCATTTCTTTAGTAAACCGCAAACTGCAAACCGTCAACTGCACTCTGCACTATGCACTATGAACTATGAACTATGATTTACCCTCCCTCTTCGCTTGGCCTGATATCTTCAATTTGCAGCTGCACTTGGCTGCGCTTGAAGACATTCTCTTCGATGGTGTAGGCAATGTCGAAGGAACGCTTTGACTTGATGTATCGTGCCGATGCGCTTTGCCCGAAGGCTATGCCGCCCATGACATTGCTCGACTTGGAGTCAACCAGCTCCAACTTGATGTGTTCCTGCTCCCTGCCCACCACCTTGCTGGTTCCGTAGTCATAGACACCGATGGTACAGAAGAGCGGTTTGGGATTGTCAGGACCGAAGGGCGAGAAGCGCTTGAGGTCGCTATAGAGGCGTTTGGTGATGTCGCGGAAGTCAATCTCGGCATCGATGTTGAGGATGGCCTCGGTCTGCTCGGGCTGGATGTGCTGTTCTACATAGGTCTGGAACCGGCGGCGGAACTCAGGAATGTCATCCCAACGCAGGGTGAGGCCGCAAGCATAGGTGTGCCCGCCGAAGTTCACCAACATGTCGCGACAGCTCTTAATGGCCGAGTAGATGTCAAATCCTGTCACGCTGCGAGCCGATCCCGTTGCCAACTCTCCATCGCGTGTCAGCACCACCGTTGGACGGAAGTAGATTTCCGTCAGGCGGGAAGCCACGATGCCGATGACACCCTTTTTCCAGCCTTCATCGTAGAGCACGATGCTGGAGTGGTGCTTCTGGCTCTCTAATCGCGATACGATGTTGTTGGCTTCCTCTGTCATCTGCTTGTCGATGTCTTTGCGCTGCTCATTGTATTCGTCGATATGCAGCGCCATCCGATGGGCTGTTGGATAGTCGCGCTCCACCAGGAGATCAACCGTTTCCTTGCCGTTCTCCATTCGCCCCGAGGCATTGATGCGCGGTCCGATTTTGAAGACGATGTCGCTCATGGACAAGTCGCGTTCACTCAGCCCGCAGATGTCAATGATAGCCTTCAGTCCTACGCTGGGATTCTGGTTGAGCTGTTTGAGTCCGTGGAAGGCCAGAATCCTGTTCTCGTCGGTTACCGGTACGATGTCGGCTGCTATGCTCACGGCACAGAAGTCGAGTAGGGGGATCAGGCGCGAGAAGGGAATGCCATTGTTCTTGGCGAAGGCCTGCATGAACTTAAAGCCCACACCACACCCACAGAGATGCTTAAAGGGATAGGTGTCATCAGGACGCTTGGGGTTCAGGATGGCAACAGCTGGCGGCATCACGTCATCAGGAACGTGGTGGTCGCAGATAATAAAGTCTATGCCGATGCTCTTGGCATAGGCAATCTCGTCGATGGCCTTGATGCCACAGTCGAGGATGATGATGAGTTTCACACCTGTTTCTGCCGCATAATCCACGCCCTTTTTGCTTACGCCATACCCCTCGTCGTAGCGGTCGGGTATGTAGTATTCAATGTTGCTGTAGAATTGTTGCAGAAACTTGTACACCAATGCAACGGCTGTGCATCCGTCAACATCGTAGTCGCCATAGACCATGATTCGCTCTTTGCGTCCCATTGCGTCATTCAGACGGTCAACGGCCACGTCCATGTCCTTCATGAGGAAGGGATTGATGAGGTCGGCCAGCTGAGGGCGGAAGAACCTTTTGGCGGCACTTTCCGTGGTGATGCCTCGCTGTATGAGCAGTTGGGCGAGCACAGCACTGATACCGAGTTTCTCTCCCAGCTCTTTAGCCGCTTGTAGCGTTGTTGGTGTAGGTGGTTCGTAATTCCATTTAAAGTGCATTTATGTAGTTTTTTATTTTTGTCTAAGGGGGGTATTGCCGTATGCGTACAATACAGCCCGTAAAATTACAAAATAACAACGAATTGAAGAAAGGATTGAACCGAAATTTTCAACCGATGGAGGAAATTTAAGGATTTTTAGGTGCATCCTTCATAGTGAATAGTGTAGAGTGAAAATCCACCCCCGCGGGGTGTCCATACCAGATAGCGCTTCATGCGTGGCTAAAATGTGGTCAAAGTGGTCATTTGGTCATTTGTCATTTTCATTTTCGGATTCGGTCATTTGCTCACTATATATAAATATAAATATTTATTATATAGTGGCGGATTTTGACACATTGAAAACGATTTTGACCAAATGACCAAATG
>JAFSWU010000113.1 GCA_017444365.1 Prevotella sp. | reverse complement strand
ATTATCGTGTGGCACTCCGCTGTGAAGTGAGTAGTGACAGGGAATCTTTCAACGTTACGTGCCTAGACGTTGACTATGAGAAAGAAGCGGTGGTCTCAGTGGCCTTCGCTTCTTTCTTGTCTATTCAACTTTTCAAGTTTTTCATTCTCAACCTCTCTCTGATATATGATTTGAGTATTCACAACGAGCAGTTCAACTTGTTCGTTACTTAGGTTCTGGAGGAATACTGGCCGAATCACATTGACATGCGCTCTAATCGCTCCTATTCCCATCCTGTTCTTTATGATGTAGGCATAGATGAAACAAGCCCAGATATTAGTCGTGACATCTTGCAACTTGCGCATCGTTGAAAGGTTGGAAACAATCTGCAACATGTCTAAAATCTGAACCTGTTCTGTCTGAAGGTTCATTGCACGTTGATAGTTCTCTATTCTGGAGTTTATCCTAAGTATCGGCAGGGAGTAACTGAGGTACGGCAATCCTCTCTTCCTCTCCGTGAACTCTTCCATGACATTCTGCATCGTACCATCCTCCATCATCTTCAAGAAGTTCTCTGCCATTCCCCTATAGACGATGTTACATTGACTGAGGCATATTTCATCGGTATTCTCACATATCACATCGTCTTGATCATACTCCAAGAGAAGTAGTTCAACAACACGTTTGTTCTCCTTCGTGATGAAGTGCGAGTACATGCCGTTGCCTTCCTTGAAGTCTGCCAACCTTATCGCGAATATGCCTTGACATAACAGTGACAGGGGGGCATCAGTCGGATTCATGAAATGCAGGGATTTTGCATTTTCATGCCACTCTGAACTAGATGCGACAAACGGACTTTTTGAACTTGAACACACATCGACTTTGATATTGAATCGCACAGCGAAGCGTGATTCCTCTGACTTCTTGACATAACCATCATGGAACACGATGGCATTCTTCCTCTCACGATGGATAACTCTGGCGAGGCTGTATGACAAAAGACTTGCATGAGGAAGTTCGGTAAACTTCGCTCCTGCATCGGTGGCCATCTTCTGAGGGTCTGGCAGGATTCCAACTCTTGGGAGGTCAAGCCTGTCGGCATCGAAACAGCAGTCTACCGTGATGTTGCCGGACTTGTGCATCTCGGTATGGTGCATACAGGCATCCTGCAGGAGTAGAATCTGTACGTTCGTGAGTTCCGACAGATACGTGTCCCTTATCTCACTGACGTACCTTGCAGCATTCGTTCCATGAAACATATCGTTGCCATCGTTCGTTCTCTTACAGTCATGGAGATATGCGAACCAACGTATGACATCGGCATCTGCCCCTGTCACCTCTGCCAGGAACAGTCCGATAGCCTCAACGTGCATCGAGTGAACAAGACCGTGTATCTGACTGGTGCCGTTCATTTCCTTCGAGAGGAACAACCTTATCTTTTTGCCTGTCCTATCCATACTCAAATGCCCTTTATCCACATCTTGCACTTCAACTGGTACCGATGGAATCCTGTAACGGTGTAGATGCGCTCTTCGTCATTATCGAACATGGTCAGTTTCACTCTCTCGCCAACCTCAAACTTCCTGCAGGTCTGGGGAAGGTGTACAACATAGTCATACTCCACTACTGAGCCGTCTGGGATAAGCACAAGACGATTCTCATCCATGGCAGGTGTGATGTCGCACTTGAGGTACTTCTGCCATTCTGATTCACCGTCTATCCAGTCACCTGTCTCTCTGTCAACATGACCTTCTGTCACTACTTCTTGCCACAGGTAATGTGGCTGAAAATTCAGTATTGCCATAACTTATCAGATAAATGTTTTATAATTGTTTCTTTTGAACCTCGCTAACCTTCGTTGCTTTCGCGCTGTTCGCCTTTTGCCCTTTTAGTGGGCAGTTGGTAAGGTGGAGGTGGAAAAGCCGCTTGTGAGCCTTTATTTCCCATCCTTATACGGTTATAGTGATATTGAACGGTATTCTCTCAATCTCCTTCTCGGCACGATTTATCGCTATCTGGAGCAGGCCGTCAATTCTCGACTTTGCTTTCAGTTCTGCTGATGCCAGGACATCCTTTCCGTCAATAGCCTCCACGTACTCAGCATAGTTCATGCCGGCTACTACAACAAGGGCGATGGCGGCATCCCTGTACTCTTCTGCAAGTTCCTCTATCAGTTTCTGGCCTGTGGCTACACCTTCAGCACCTACACCTCGAAAAGAAGACGTAATGATATTCAGTCCATGCTCGTACAGTCCATAACCGATGGAGGAACGCAAGTTCTCGGTATGGTCATACCAACTTTGTTCCTGCGGCCTATCCTTGGCGAAAGCGACAGCCTCTTCACCACACATGGCGAAGGCTTCACGAACGGCCTTAACCAATATACCTTCGACCTTCTGGAAATACTTTTCCAGTTCCCTTTCTAATTTCGGATTCTTCTGTGCCATATTACGATTGCTTGTTATATTGATTCTGTTAAATCCTTGATTTACTACATTGCGTCCGCGCTGTGACTTTTGCGGCCTCTGGGTGGATAAGGAGTAAGGGCGGCAGATTTTGAACGCTGAGAGACTTCGTATTTCTCACAGTTCGTTTTCTGCCTTTTCCCTTGGCGGTACTGGCTTGTCATCATCGTCATCCTCATCGTCATCAGCGTCCGTTTCCCTCATCAGTTCCTCGAATGGGTTCTTGACAAAGTTCTGGTCAACCTGCTCGACATACCCACGCTTCTTGCCCTTGGTCTTAAGAAAGAAGATCGTGGCCGTGAGGTTGTCATCCTGTATGGCCGAAAGCAACTTCCCTTCCGCATAGTCAAGAAGGGATCCCTCCTGCTCCTTAAGAGCCTCATCAAGTTCCTTATCGCTGTTCCTCCACTCATAGAAGGTGTTGCGGCTTATCTTCAGAGCCTTGCAGGTCTGGCTTACGTTACAGGCCTGCTTGTAGTACACCTTCGCTATGTAGGCATTTGTCGGTCTCTTCTTTCTCATTGTCAAAACAAACTTAGTTGTACTGGTTGCGGCTTGTAGCCGAACTCCTTTATTTCCACTCCAGTCTTTTTCGTCAGCCATTCTGCAAGGATATGGCGGTGGCAGAACGATTCTGGTTTCTCCCAACAGCAGAGGGCAACGTCACGGCCTCCGCTGAAACGCTCCAGACTTTCTATGAACATACTCGGGTTTATCCTTCTGAGGGTTTCTTCCCTGTACCGCCACTCGAAAGCGACATTGGATTCATGAACAGGGGACCATTTCGGTGCTGCATGGTTCAACTGCTGACCAGTGAACCACTTGGGAGGTATGGCGGCAACGCTTATCATCACCACCCCTGCAGCTCTCAGTTTCTGCCAGTTCGCAAAGTACGATGTGTAGATAGTCATATCACCTTCATTTAAGTTTCACCAGACACTCCCTTTTTTATGTGTCATTTTTGTCACCTTGGCCACCCCATTCAGAGGCCTTTTCTGTCAGCCTTGGAAGCGTCTCGCCCTCTGGAGTTTCTTCCGCTCATAGAGCCTTGCCCTAAACTCGCTCTCTGGACTGTGCTTCTTGGGCTGGATTGGCAAACAGGGCTTCTTCTCATCCTTCTTCTTGTGTCGTGCGACATTGAGGAAATATTCAAGTTCCTCTCGGTTCCTTTCAAGGACCTTTGGCATCCTACCACGTTTGAGGCACTTATACCAATAGTAATACACAGGTTTCCAATTTTTCATCTTGCTTTATATTGTTGTTCTGTTATATTCTCCATTTGGGGCCGATTGCTTTCGCGCTGAACTCATTGTGCCGTCTGGGTGGTATAGATGGAGGCTGCAAGGTTAAAGGCCTTGTGTGCGCCTCTGTTTTCAATCATCCATGAGGAATGATGAAATAGTCGCTGCCGCCTGTGCGGTTCTCGACATTGCCGACTGTCCTGTAGCCTTGTTGTCGTAGTTCCCTTCCAACACCTTCTGGAAATTGGTGGTGTGCAGGAATATCCAGTCGAACGAGGCTACCCATGCCTTGCCTCCTGCTCCGTTGAGGAAGTCGGATGCAGCCGCTTTGTCAATGACCGTCTGTATGGCCTGCTTGCCGTGCTCCTTGATTCTGGAGTTCACAGCCGCCTGCCTCTGCTTGCTGAGGGAACGTATCTGCGAGATAGCCTTGCCTCTCATGCGCTCGTTCCAGTAGTCGCACAGACCTTGGTAGTCTATGGGTGCTTCTTTTCTGGTAAGAGGCTTTGTCGGCTTAACGACTTCCTCCGTAGCCTCAACTGCTGTTGAGGAAGATGCGGTAGCATCGCTACTACTGCTGTTATCTTCAGATAACTCAGTATCAGTATCAGTATCAGTATCAGT
>JAFSWU010000112.1 GCA_017444365.1 Prevotella sp. | reverse complement strand
TCGGATTGACGGAATTGAACTCTTCGATGATGGTTCGTACCTTTTCTTCGTTCCATTCCGTTGGAGCAAAGAAAGCACGATACATCACATTGTTGGAGTAGAGGAAGTCATTCACCACCACTCGTTCATATGTCTGCAAAGCCCTATGAGCCACCACACCAGTACCTGCAAAGATATCACAGAAAGAGTGGACATCATGAGTTTGCTCGTTGATGAGACTGAATATCCAGTCCACCAACTTGGTCTTACAACCTATATAACGACGACTCTCCAAAGAGAACCGACGTTCTTCGATGCTGTTGTCCATAAACACCAATCTTCGTTTATGGCCTCGCGTGGCTTATCGACATAAAATTACGGGCATTCCTCCAACCTCACATATAGACACAGAAAAGCGCAGACTCGTGCTTTATCCATATCTGGAGGCTGTAGGAATGGCCCATAATGTCAGATAAGCTCGTGCCCACGCTATCGCGCGAACAAAGCTGTATCGTTGACATTATTATATCCAATGAACTTCCTACATTCCCAGATATATTCGATAACCAGCTAATGCCGTTATGTTATTCCACAAAAATCATACCGCCACCCTGCACTCAGGGACTCAGACTTTGCTAACACCGTTTACGGCGCGTCGGCGATACTTGCTGCAAAAATACAGAAACTTTTTGAAACTCACAACAACCATGAAGAAAAACTGAGAATAATAATCAAGAGTCTGTGAAGACCGCCGCTATCTTGTTAGTAAAAATTAATGCCGCTGTTCGTGAGAATGGCGGCATTTTTCATCTCTGTTACCCATCAGTTGCCATCATCGGTGCAAACTCACTGCTACCCGCACTCTCCTCTGAGAATGGACTTCGATGTAAAAAAACGGACAAAGAGAGGGTCAGCAGGTTGAAGTGCTGACCCTCTCTTTGTGATTATCTACACAATTCTCGAAATGTGAATTGTGAATTTTAGTTGTTGACGCTTCCCCCCACGATGTCGAGGAGCTCGCTGGTGATGGCCTGCTGGCGGCTCTTGTTGTACTGGAGGTTCAGTTCGCGCAAGAGTTCGTCGGCATTATCGGTTGCCGTCTGCATGGCCACCATGCGGGCAGCATGCTCGGAGGCGACGCTGTCGAGCACGGCTGTGTAGAGCATCAGATGGGCAAACTTGGGAATGAGCTGCGAGAGCACGGTATATAGATCGGGCTCGACGATGAAGTTGTCGTTGAGGGGCGGTACACCGCCGTCTTCGCCTGTCTGCCGCTGTCTCCTACCCTTCTTCCTGAGATACTCCTGTGCCTTCTGCGTTGCAATGTTCAAGGAGAGGTCGCGCTCGTGGTCGCGCTGCAGCTCCGTCTCGACATCGATCGGCAGGAAGGTTCTCTGGGTGAGAATCTGCGAGCCTGCGCTCTTGAAGTGGTGGTAGATGAGTTCCACGCGGTCAATCTCGCCATCGGCAAAGCGTTCTCCGAGTTCCATGGCCAGGTCGATGCATTGCTGCACATTGGGATGATCGATCAGATCGGAAAGGTCGCACATCACTTTGTAGCCCAGCTTGCGTGCCTTCTCCGCCACCTTGCGCCCGATGGGATAGACCTCGACGTTGTCTTTGCCCAACTCGCTGGCGAGGGATTCCACGCCTTTGGTCATCATCTTGATGACATTGGCATTGAATCCACCGCAGAGCGACGAGTTGCTGCTGAAGACCACGAGTGCCACACGCTTCACGGGTCGCTCCTGGTCGAAGATGGTCTTCGGCTCGACATCGGCCGCGAGGAACGACTTGAGGATGTGCTCAAGCAGGTTCTCGTAGGGCAGCATGTTCTGGATGGCCACCTGTGCGTGATGGAGCTTCGAGGAGGCCACCATCTTCATGGCACTCGTAATCTTACGGGTGCTGTTGACACTGGATATGCGGTTCTTAATCTCTTTTAAAGATGCCATAGGCTGACGGGGGATTAGAATTGTCCTGCAATGTCGGCCATCACCTGTTCGATGGTCTTTGTTGTCTCGTCGTCAATCTTTCCGCTGCCCAAGGTCTCGATGACTGCGGGATGGGTGGAGCGGAGTTTCTCGAGGAAGAGATCCTGACACTGGCGAACCTTGTCCACCGGCACGCTGCGCATCAGTCCGTGTACGCCGCAATAGAGGATGGCCACTTGCTCGCCAACGGGCATGGGGCTGTACTGGGGCTGGATGAGGAGCTGGTTGTTCTTGCGTCCGCGGTCGAGCGTCATGGCTGTCACGGCATCCATGTCGCTGGAGAACTTGGAGAAGGCCTCCAGCTCACGATACTGTGCCTGGTCGATCTTGAGCGTTCCTGCCACTTTCTTCATGGACTTGATCTGTGCGGAGCCGCCCACACGCGATACGGAGATACCCACGTTGATGGCGGGGCGGAAGCCCTGGTTGAAGAGGTGGCTCTCGAGGTAGATCTGTCCGTCGGTGATGGAGATGACGTTGGTGGGGATGTAGGCCGACACGTCGCCTGCCTGTGTCTCGATGATGGGCAGGGCGGTGAGTGAGCCTCCACCACGCACATGTCCTTTCATGCAGGCGGGGAGGTCGTTCATCTGCTCGGCCACTTCCTGCTGCTCGTTGATCTTGGCGGCACGCTCGAGAAGGCGGGAGTGCAGGTAGAACACGTCGCCCGGATAGGCCTCGCGTCCGGAGGGACGGCGCAGGATGAGCGACACCTCACGATAGGCTACGGCCTGCTTGGAGAGGTCGTCATAGACCACGAGGGCGGCGTGGCCGCGGTCGCGGAAGTACTCACCGATGGCGGCACCGGCAAAGGG
>JAFSWU010000111.1 GCA_017444365.1 Prevotella sp. | reverse complement strand
CCATCGAGCCACTGAGCTGGGGCAAGGTACACCCAGACATCATCAGCGTGCAGTCGATGTTGAAGAACGAGGGCTTCGATGTTCCCGATATCAACATGAAGGCCTATATGAAGGCCCGCTCGCTCACTCAGGAGTTCATCGACGATTGGTTAGGCTACTTCATCAACCCCGGCAACAAGCACATGTCGAGCCTCTTGCTCGGATGCGGACTGCCCGGCGGCATGATGGGCTCGATGATGGCCGACCTTGGCGGTATCATGGGAACCATCAACAACCTTCGTCGTAAGAAGGGCGAGGCAGAGCTGACCACTGATGACATGCTCGTAAGCCTCTTCAACGAGGTGGAGTATGTATGGCCGCGTGTGGGCTATCCTCCATTGGTGACTCCCTTCTCACAGTACGTCAAGAACATCGCCCTGATGAACCTGCTCACCATGGAGCAAGGCAAGGGACGCTTTGTGATGATGGACGATGCCATGTGGGGCATGATTCTCGGCAAGAGCGGAAAGGTGCCCGGCGAGCTGGCTCCGGAGATTGTTGAGTTGGCCAAGAAGCAGGGACGCGAGTTTGTTACCGACGATCCCCGCACCTTCTATCCCAATGCCCTCGACGACTTCCGCAAGGAGATGGACGAGAATGGTTGGGAATACGGACAGGACGACGAGGAGCTCTGGGAGCTGGCCATGCACCCCGAGCAGTATCGCAACTATAAGAGCGGACAAGCCAAGAAGAACTTCCTGGCCGACCTGCAGAAAGCCAAGGATGCCGAACTGGGAACACAGCTGTCGCCCGAACAGCTCAGTGCCTTCAAGCATGCCAAGGCCGACGCTATCGTGGCACCCGTCAAGGGACAAGTGTTCTGGGAGTTTGGCGGCGACGGCGAGGCCGTAGCAACCGTGGAGCCTTACATCGGCAAGGAATACGCCGAAGGCGACGTGTTCTGCTATATCCAGGCACCGTGGGGCGAGTTTGTCACCATTCCCGCAGCATTGGGCGGCAAGCTGGTCGAAATCAACGCCAAGCAGGGCTCGAAGATCAACAAGGGCGATGTCATCGCCTACATCGAGCGCGACCACGCTAAGTAGCGCAAAGAAATTATACTACATAGAGCTGAGGCTTACGAGAAGGAATTTCCTAACTCGTAAGCCTCAGCTTCTTCTTTCTGACTAAATGTTTCGCGGCTCTTCTTCTATTCCAAACGATTTTAATGGGCTACATGTTTTGGCTCCCACCGATGTCATACAATATTTCATCAGCTTTGCCACCTCGTCAGCGGAGTTACCATTGCTTACTAGTAAATTGTATGGCTTCCATTGTCCCCATTGTGTCTTGAGCATTGGTGCTATGGCATTGTGAAGCTTGGGAGTACGTGCAGGTGTGGCGTATTCGTCAAGCCACTTGAGCAAGGGCTGTGGCATGGTGGAAATATCGAAGTGCCCGTCGGTGGAGTATCCTACCACGCGGCAGTCCTCTTCTTGTTTGCTCACAATGACAAAGCCTTTTGCCTCAGAGGTGAAAACATAGCACGTGGGAGTCTCATGTGATAGCCGTAGCGGTTGCAATGACTGCGAAGCATGCTCGTTTTGTGTTACAGACTTTTCTGAAAGCTGGTTGTTGATAAAGTCATTAGCCAACAAGCATACCTTGTCCAGGTTACTTGTTTAAGCAGCAGCGGGCATAAAAATACTGCCATGCAGAGCATCGCGGCTAAGGCTAAGGATTGATGGAAGTAAGAAAGTTTCATAGTTGTTCAATGTTGTGGTTGAATATATGATAACAAAATTACGAATTTATCTCAAATTTAGATTGCTCAATGCTCTTTTTATGATTGTTTAACTATTCGTAAAAGACCATACCCTTGGCTATACATTGTTAGGTTTGTTTGAATTTTTTGAGAGAAATATGCGTCAGTATGGAAAAACTTTTGTAAATTTGCAGATTAAACTTTTAAAGCAAGGAAAACTAAAAACATAATTCAATATGGACATTACCCAACGTTTCTTAAACTACACCCAATTTGATACTCAGTCGAGCGAAGAATCAACAACAGTTCCCAGTACGGCAAAGCAACTCGTCTTTGCCAAGTATCTGAAAGAAGAACTGGAAAACGAGGGGCTCAGCGATGTCGAGATGGACGACATGGGCTACATCTACGCCACGCTGAAAGCCAACACCAAGAAGAAAACACCGACCATCGGTTTTATCTCACACTACGATACAAGTCCTGATTGCAGCGGTGCCAACATCAAAGCACGCATTGTCAGGAACTACGATGGAGGCGACATCGTGCTCTCTGAGGGCATTGTCTCCTCACCAACGAAGTTCCCCGAGCTGAAGGCGCATGTGGGTGAAGACCTGATTGTCACCGACGGAACGACGCTGCTTGGTGCCGACGACAAGGCGGGCATCGCCGAGATTGTGCAGGCCATGTGCTGGCTGCGCGACCACGACGAGGTGAAGCATGGAGACATCCGTGTGGCTTTCAACCCCGACGAAGAGATCGGTATGGGTGCCCACCACTTCGATGTGGAGCGTTTTGGCTGCGACTGGGCTTACACCATGGACGGTGGCGACATCGGTGACTTGGAGTTTGAGAACTTCAATGCCGCATCTGCCAAGATTCCTATCAAGGGAATCAGCGTTCACCCAGGCTATGCCAAAGGCAAGATGGTGAACGCCAACCGGTTGGCAGCTGAGTTCGCTGCTTTGCTGCCTGCCGACGAGACACCGGAGGAGACCGAAGGCTATGAGGGATTCTATCACTTGCTGGGCATACAGTCGGGCATCGAGCAGGCAACACTCTCTTACATCATACGCGACCACGACCGTGAGCGTTTCGAAGAGCGCAAACACTTCATGGAGAAATGCGTGGAACGGATGGCCGAGAAGTACGGCGATGACATGATACGGGCGGAGATCAAGGATCAGTATTACAATATGAAGGAGAAGATTGATCCCAACATGCATGTCATCGACATTGTGCTAACGGCGATGCAAGAGAGTGGGGTGACACCGCGTGTGGAACCCATCCGTGGTGGTACCGATGGAGCACAGCTCTCGTTCAAGGGACTGCCTTGTCCCAATATATTTGCGGGCGGCGTGAACTTCCACGGCCCATACGAGTTTGTCTCCATACAGGTGATGGAGAAGGCTGTGAATGTGATTACCAAGATTTGCGAGATAACAGCTGAATATAACGACTAAACATGGAGATTCCCCCCCTTGTACAAGACCTGGCCCTGATTCTGG
>JAFSWU010000110.1 GCA_017444365.1 Prevotella sp. | reverse complement strand
CATGCCATCCGGGTCATGGACAAACGAGAGCCACGGCATGTTATACAGTGATGGCCGCTATCATGTGTTTTTCCAGAAAAATGCCAACGGTCCCTATATGTCGCGCTTGCATTGGGGACATATCTCTTCAGACAACCTCTACGACTGGAAGGAAGAGCCCATCGCAATATACCCCGGTGAGTCTTTCGACCTCAAAGGTTGCTGGAGCGGCTGCGTATATGAGAACGGAGGGTCTTCCTATATCCTTTATACAGCCGTTGACAACGAGAAAGCACGCATTGTACAGGCCAAAGCATCGGACGACGCCCTCATGGGCTGGGACGAGAAGAAGGTCATTATAGACGGCCGTCCGTCGGGACTGAGTGATGATTTCCGTGACCCCTACTATTTTGAAGCAAATGGCCAGCAATATATCATTGTAGGCACGAGCAAGAACGGAATCGGTGCCTGCACGCTGCACCAGTTGAAAAATGGCACATGGACCAACGACGGCACCATTTTCTTCCAAGGCAGCAGTGTTGGCCAGCATGGCACTTTCTGGGAGATGCCCAACGTCACCCCGATGGGTGATGGCCGCTGGCTTTTCACCTGTACTCCGCTCAACACAGGCGCTGGAGTGCGCACCCTCTGCTGGGCCGGCGTCATCGACACTGATGGCAAGTTCCAGCCCACAGGTGACATGCAGTATTTGGAAATGGGTGGCATCAGCCGTGACGGCTATGGCTTGCTCTCGCCCACTATCTATACCTACAACGGCAAGACCCTTCTCATGGGTATTGTGCCCGACAAACTTGCTACGGAGGAGAACTATAAGATGGGGTGGGCACATAATTTCTCGCTGCCACGCGAGGTGAGCCTTGGCTCCGATGGCACTCTGATACAGAAGCCCTACTCAGGCCTTACCGCCATGCGTACAGCCACCTTTGTGACGAAAGACCTGTCACTTATTGGCTCGGAGACGCTTGCTCCTGTCTGTGGCCGGCAGATTGAACTGCTCGGCGAGTTTACTATAGCCAACGGAACGTGCGGCTTTCATTTCCTGAAATCCGGCGACAAGCAAGCCACGCTGAGTTATACCCCCTCAACAGGCATTCTGTCGCTCGACTACACCACATTGAGCCGTGTATCCACCGACAACGGCACATGGTCGGCCGTCCTTCCCAAGAAAGTCGCTGCTGGTGAGACGCTCCAACTGCACGTATACCTGGATGGCTCCATCGCCGACATTTTTGTGAACGACATGTGGGCTTTCAGTGTTCGCCTCTTCCCTACCGATGCCTCTTCGATTGAAGCAGAAGTATTCGCTACGGCCTCCACTCCGGTCAAAGTTAGTGCATGGACCCTTAACGCGAAACAATCCGGCGGCACAGGCATCAGTGCGATGCACAATGACAACTGGAATATGGATGGCAACCGACTATTCGACTTGCAAGGACGACGCCTCTCTACAGTTCCGCAAAAAGGTTTCTATATATTGAACGGGAAAAAATATGTTAGTCGCTGATACGCTGATTGTCATAGGCCTCTCTGCCATCTCTCTCGGCACCATCCAGGAAGCAGACGGCATTCAAGAGCGCACCTTCCTACTTCGCAACGCAGGACATGAAGCAGTGACCCTGCAACAGGGTTACACCTCATGCGGCTGCACCACCATCCATTTCGACAAAGCCTGTCAGGTTGCTTCGGGCGACACTACTTCCGTCGTGCTCCGTTTCAATCCCCGTGGCAAAGGTGGTGAATTTGAAGAAGTGGGTACACTTGTCTATGGCGAAAACAACAAGCGCATCAACCTTACCCTAACAGGAACGTGCATCACCAGCGAAGAGACCCTTTTGCGTCAGTTTCCTGTCCGCGTCAGCGACTCACTCCGTCTCTCCACCAATCTCTTCGACTTAGGCATCATGTATGAAGGGGAGAGCAAAGAGCGCCACGTTGTTGTCTTACACAGCAGTGAAGGCAATCGTCAGGAGCGCATCCCTGTCCGTTTCACTGTTGACGCCAAGACCCCCAAAGGCCTGCAGCACATTGCACACCCCTTGAAAATCGGCAATGAAACAGTGACCGTCGTTTTAGATGTATTGATAAAATAGATTTCTATCATGGTTATATAAAGTATGCATAAAGTCAGTAAACGGCGCAACCCGTGATGGGTTGTGCCGTTTTTTTTCTAAACCAGTGGCCATTTACAGACTGGAGTTACTATTGAAATTTCAAATACTATCTTATAACCATATCAAAGATAATTGACGTGGAAGAAAAAAACATTGTTTTTGTTTTCTCATCATCCGAAAATTCGTATTTTTGCAATTGATTCTACCTTTATCATATTGCATATGAAACGAAGAAGTGTATTACAAATGATTCAATCAGGCACTCTGACATGCATCATGTTGACTATTTTGCTGTTAGTTTCTTGCTCTCAAGAGAAAGTCTATAAGATAGGAATGTCTCAATGTGGGTCAGGACAATGGCGTGAAAAAGTAAACAATGAGATGTTGGCAGCCCAACACCTGTATGAACAGTCGGCCGAGGTGATCATATGTAATGCCCAAGACGATACGCAATTGCAGATAAAGCAGATTGACAGCCTCGTGAATGCGGGCATTGATTTGCTGGTAGTAGCCCCCAACGAGGCGAAGCCTATAGCCGAGGCCATAGGCAAAGTACGCAAGCAGGGCATCCCTGTGATATTTTTCGACCGCAAAGCGTCGACAGATGATTACACTGCCTTTATTGGTGGCA
The DNA here is from genome assembly GCA_017444365.1 of Prevotella sp. Taxonomy (GTDB): domain Bacteria; phylum Bacteroidota; class Bacteroidia; order Bacteroidales; family Bacteroidaceae; genus Prevotella. Next base: position 101 of record JAFSWU010000110.1, on the reverse strand, counting down.
GCAATATAGAGGCAGGCCAGGCTGCAGGTGAATTTTTCATCCAGAAGTCACATCAATTGGCTGCGACAGGGACAAAGCCCTTTGTCATGGAGATAACAGGT
>JAFSWU010000109.1 GCA_017444365.1 Prevotella sp. | reverse complement strand
TCGGCGTGGGGCAGTACCAGCACGATGTGAACCAGACCTTGCTACAGGAGAGCCCGCAGGACGTGGTGGTCAGCTGCGTGAACAGCGTGGGCGTAGAGCTGAACACCGCCAGCCGCGAGCTGTTGAGCTACGTGAGCGGTATCGGCCCCGCACTGGCCAACAACATCGTCGAATACCGCAACCGCGAAGGTGCCTTCCACTCACGTCAAGAGCTGAAGAAAGTGGAACGGCTGGGTGACAAAGCCTTTGAGCAATGTGCCGGATTCCTCCGTGTGCGAGAGAGTGGCAACCCCCTCGACCGCAGCGCCGTCCACCCCGAACGGTACGCCCTGGTGGAGCGTATGGCGAAGGATGCCGGTGCCACCATTGAGGAGCTGATGCAGAGCAAGGAGCTGCGCAGCAAGGTGGACATTGAGAAATACATCGGTGCCGACTGCGGACTTCCGACCCTGCAGGACATCATGAAAGAGCTGGACAAGCCAGGCCTTGACCCCCGCGCCAAATTCGAGGTGTTCGAGTTCGACAAGAACGTCACCCGCATCGAGGACTTGCATGAAGGCATGGTACTGCCCGGCATCGTCACCAACATCACCGCCTTCGGTGCCTTTGTGGACGTAGGCGTGCATCAGGACGGCCTGGTCCATATCAGCCAGCTGGCCAACCGCCGTGTGAACGACCCCTCCGAAGTGGTGCACCTGCACCAGCATGTGAAGGTGAAGGTAATCAGCGTAGACCTGCGACGCAACCGTATATCGCTGTCGATGAAAGGTCTATAGCTGGTCTAAGACGGTGGCAATATCCTCCGAGAATGTAATGAAGCGCGGCAAAGCCTCAATGTAAGGCTCAGGGTTATCTCGATTGAAACGTACGAGGGTGGTGTGAGGGTAACGCTGGGCCATCTGTTCAAAGGGCAGACGTATGATGCCGGGGGTGTTATATCCTATGCCAAACTCTAGTAACAGTAGGTTTCCCTGCGAGGCATGGTGTACAAAATCGGTATACCTGCGTGCCTGACGGTGCCAACGGAAGTCCTCGACAAAAGTTTCGTCCACCCGCAGGTTCAATGCGGCCTCACTGCCGTCGGGCATGGTGGGGAGCATGTCGGAAGGGATGCGGCAGTCTTTAACCAACGGCAGCACCTTGTAGACCCACTCGCGGTTGCCCACCAGCATTTTGGGAGTGCCCGAAACCGGCTGGAAGAAAGCGTAGTCGCCCTGTGTGGCGAAGAGGTTGTCGACTTCGAAGCCAGCCAACTCAAATTGTCCGTCCACATTGGTGGTGACAACGAATGCCTGCGGAAAGAGTTTTCTCAGCTGCACATATAGCGGCAAGGCTCCAATACGGTAGCGGCAGAACCAGATGTGCTTGGCCCAGCAGGCCCAGTATTCCTCTTTGGTTTGGAAAGGATAGAAGCCCGACGAGTAGAGGTCGGTGAAGCCGTAACGCTCAATCCAGGGAGCAAATTCACGCCGGAAATCCTCGCCTGCATAGTCCAGCCCTGCGGCGGTAGAGAGGCCGCTGCCAGCTCCGATGATAATGTGGTCGGCCGACCGTATGGCTTCACGCAATGACTCGAGGCGTTCCGAGAAGTTCGCTGTAGATGGCATAATCGTTATTTTTAAATACGTTGAAGACTACATTCAGTTGCGTGTTGTGGCAGGCTTCCACTGCAATCTGCGCTGCCCTGAGGTTGGGGAAGTGGTATTCGCCCGTGGAGATGCAGCAGAAGGCTATGCTGCGACAGCCGTGGGATTCTGCGAGCTGCAGACAGGAATGGTAGCACTCGGCCAGTTGGCGTTCCTGCTCGTAGGTGGGTTGTGGCGTGACGACTATAGGGCCGACAGTGTGCAGCACCCATTGGGCTGGCAGGTTGTAACCTGGAGTGATGATTGCGTCGCCAGTGCTGATTAGGCTGCCTTGTAGTATGTCGTTACATGCTTGTCGCAATTGCAGCCCTGCCGCAGAATGGATGGCATTGTCAATGCACGAGTGCAGCGGATGCCAGCAACCGAGGCCTTGGCTGTTGGCCGCATTCACAATAGCATCGACCTTCAGACGCGTGATGTCGCCCTGCCAGAGGTTACCGACATTCTCTACAATTCCTTTATCGACCAACTGCGCTTGCAACTCAGCATTTTGTGCTTCTATGAATTCGGTACTCAACGGCTGAGGTTCCCACACGTTCATCAAAGTCCGCAGCAACATTTGTTTCTCGGAGAGGGTATCAGGAACGGGTGTGCTGACCCCGTCTTGCTCCATCAGGTATCGGATGCAATAGTCGATATTCTTAATCCTGTCCATAGTAACGTTCCCTGTCGGTAATAATATCGTGCAGATGGACATATGCCCAATCGGTCAATTGGCGCATGATGGGCAGGAACGAATGCCCACGGTCAGTAAGGGAATATTCCACCCGTGGGGGCATCTCGGCATACACCTTACGGGAGACCATCCCGTCAGCCTCTAAACCACGCAAGGTCTGCGTGAGCATCTTCTGCGAACAATCGGGGTTCTTCTGTTCTATGTCGCGGAACCGCATAGGGGCATCCGCAGCACTCAACGTATAGATTACCGCCAGTGTCCATTTGTTACCGATGCGCGCCAAGATGTTACGGATAGGGCACTCCGGGAAAACGGGGTCTTGGATGAAGTCTTTTGTCATGAGCTCAATAATAATTCAGACTGCAAAGGTACGACTTTTTTCGAAAACAGGCAGACACTTTTCACAAAATGCCTACCTGTTTGACCTTGTTTGATTGGTTGTGGGGTGACTACCACACCAGCGGGTCGTTGAGGATGACACCATCGACCATAGGGCTGTCCGACTCAGTGAAAGCACCGGCCTTGTACTGGATGCAGAGATAAGTCAGTGGTTCGTCGCTCGTATTCTTCAAGGCACGGCGACCGTTGGGACTCACGCGTACAACGGAGCCTTCTGTCACTGGGAACTGCTCGCCGTCCACCTGATAGGTACCCTTGCCTCGC
>JAFSWU010000003.1 GCA_017444365.1 Prevotella sp. | reverse complement strand
TCACCTGCCGGTACAGAGCGGATCGGACAAGATCCTGAAACTCATGAACCGCAAATACACCCGCGAGTGGTATCTCGACCGAGTGGCAGCCATCCGGCGCATCATCCCCGACTGCGGACTCTCCACCGACATCTTCGTGGGCTATCACGACGAGACGGAGGAAGACCACCAGCTGTCGCTCTCGCTGATGAGGGAGGTGGGCTACGACTCCGCCTTCATGTTCAAGTACTCCGAGCGTCCGGGAACATACGCTTCCAAGCATCTGCCCGACAACGTGCCCGAAGAGGTGAAGATACGCCGACTGAACGAGCTAATCCAGCTACAGACCGAGATGTCGGCCGAAGCCAATCGCAAGGACGAGGGCAAGGAGTTCGACGTGCTCGTAGAAAGCTTCAGTAAACGTTCTCGTCAGCAGCTATGCGGACGAACCGAACAAGGCAAGATGGTGGTCTTCGACAAGGGCAACCATCATGTGGGAGAAACCGTCCGCCTGCGTATAACAGGTTCAACCTCAGCCACTTTATTTGGTGAGGAAGTAAAATAAGACCGCAAACATTTTGCGGTTTTACCTTTTTATATTACTTTTGCAGATTATGAAAGAATTTCTTCGTGTCTTGCGGCGATTCGTGCCGCCTTATAAGAAATACCTCGTATTGTCGGTGGTGTTCAATATCTTGTCGGCCATCCTGAACATCTTCTCGTTTGCAGCGTTGATTCCGATGCTGCAGATACTGTTTAAGACGGATGATGCCCTGAAGGCCGTGGACTATATGCCCTGGGATTGGAACAACATCAAGGAGGTGCTGAGCAACAACATGTCATTCTACATGCAGGAGCTCATCATTGAGTATAGTGCCACCACGACACTGTTCATCATCGGATTGTTCCTGGCGTTCATGACCGCCCTGAAGACGGGTGCCTACTTCCTCAGCTCGGCCACCATCACCCCCATCCGCACAGGTGTGGTGCGCGACATCCGCAACCAGCTGTACCAGAAGATCACCTCGCTCTCGCTCGGCTTCTTCTCCGAAGAGCGCAAGGGCGACATCATTGCCCGCATGAGTGGCGACGTGCAGGAGATAGAGAACAGTATCATGTCGTCGCTCGACATGCTCTTCAAGAACCCCATCCTGATTGTCGTCTATTTCACGACCCTCATCGTCATCTCCTGGCAGCTCACAATGTTCACCATCATCTTCGTGCCCATCTTCGGATGGTTCATGGGGTTTGTCGGCAGAAAGCTGAAGGCCAACTCCGTGAAGGCACAGGCGATGTGGAGTGACACGATGAGCCAGGTGGAAGAGACGCTGGGTGGCCTGCGCATCATCAAGGCCTTCTGCGCCGAGGAAAAGATGAACGAGCGCTTCGACCGCATCAACTCCGAATACCGCGACATCCTGATGCGTGTGAACATCCGTCAGCAGATGGCACACCCCATGAGTGAGTTCCTCGGTACGCTGATGATTGTCATCGTGCTCTGGGTGGGCGGCATCCTCGTACTGAACTACGAGGCCATCAGCGGTCCCACGTTCATCTACTACATGGTGATTCTCTACAGCATCATCCAACCCCTGAAAGACTTCTCCAAGGCAGGCTACAACATTCCGAAGGGATTGGCTTCCATGGAGCGTGTAGATAAGATCCTGATGGCCGAAATCGATATCAAGGATACCGAGAACCCCAAGCACATCTCGAAGTTCGAGCATCAGATTGAGTTCCGCAACGTATCCTTCCGCTATGGCGAGAAGTGGGTATTGCGCAATATCAACCTTGTCATTCCCAAGGGAAAGACCGTGGCATTGGTAGGACAGAGCGGCAGCGGAAAATCAACCATGGTTGACCTGATTCCCCGCTACTATGACGTGCAGGAGGGTGAAGTGCTCATCGACGGCATCAACGTGAAAGACCTGGGGGTTCACGACCTGCGCAAGCTCATCGGCAACGTGAACCAAGAGGCCATCCTCTTCAACGACTCTTTCTACAACAACATCTGCTTTGGTGTGGACAACGTGTCGCTGAAGCGAGTGCAGGACGCAGCCCGCATCGCCAATGCGCATGAGTTCATATCGGCAACGGAGAACGGCTACGATACCTTCGTTGGCGACCGTGGCAGCCGACTCTCCGGCGGTCAGCGCCAGCGTGTGAGCATTGCCCGTGCCATCTTGAAGAACCCGCCCATCCTGATTCTGGATGAGGCCACCTCGGCCCTCGACACCGAGAGCGAGCGTCTGGTGCAGGACGCGCTCGTCAGACTGATGAAGACCCGCACCACCGTGGCTGTTGCCCACCGTCTGTCCACCATCAAGCATGCCGACGAGATCTGCGTGATCCATGAGGGTCGCATCGTCGAGCGAGGAACGCACGACCACCTCATCGAGATGGACGGCTATTACAAGAAACTACACGACATGCAAGCCATCTAATCATTCCACACTCCACACTCCACATTCCACATTCCACACAATGAAAATAACAAATCCCATACGAACGATGTTGGCCCCAACGATAGCGTTGGTGGTCAACTTATTTTTGGCCTACGTGGTTTATTTCATCGCCCGTGTAGCCTACATGTTTGAAAACTTCAGTCACTTCTCCGAGAACATGTCGGTCGGTCATTTCTTTGACTTGTATGACGGCGGCATCATGTTCGACACCTCTGCCATCATCTATACCAATATGCTCTATATTGTGATGATGCTCTTCCCCCTGCATCTGAAGGAGACCAAGACCTATCACCAAATCTGCAAGTGGGTGTTCGTGGTGGTCAATGGCCTGACGTTGGTGCTCAATCTGGGCGATTCTGCCTATTTCCCATACACCCAGCGTCGCACCACAACCAGCGTGTTTCAGGAGTTCGGCAACGAGAACAACCTTGCCGGCATCTTCTTCCACGAGTTCATAAGCCATTGGTATCTCGTGCTTCTGGCTGCACTCATCATCTGGGGCATGTGGAAGCTCTATGTCACCCCCGCCATCTCCAGCAAGGACTATCGCACCTGGAAACGGCAGTTGGGCTTTGCGGGTGTCATGCTGCTTAGCCTCGCCATTGCCACACCACTTGCCATTGGCGGCTGTCGCGGCGGCCTGGGAACCGGCATCCGTCCCATCACCATCAACAATGCCAACCAATACGTGGAGCGTCCGGTGGAATGTGCCGTAGTGCTCAACACGCCTTTCGCCCTGCTGCGCACCATTGGCAAGAGCGTCTTCAGCGTTCCCGCCTACTTCTCCACTCAGCAGGAGCTGGAGGCTGTCTATACCCCCGTACACCATCCGCAGCCTACCCATCCGTTTACGAAGAAGAATGTCGTCATCCTGATTGTCGAGAGCTTTGCCAGGGAGTACATCGGAGCCTTCAACCGCGACTATCAGGACTTTGGCGGCGGCAAGTATCAAGGTTACACTCCCTATGTAGATAAGCTGATAGAAAAGAGTCTCATCTTCAAATATTCCTATGCCAACGGCCGCAAGAGCATCGACGGCATGCCGTCCGTTCTGAGCAGCATCCCCATGTTCGTAGAGCCGTTTGTGCTGACACCCGCCTCCATGAACGACTATACCGGCATCGCTGGCATATTGGGCAAGGAGGGGTACGAGACAGCGTTCTTCCACGGTGCCAACCGCGGCTCGATGGGCTTCATGGCTTTTGCCAACAAGACAGGGTTCCAGCAGTACTATGGCCGTCAGGACTATGAGGCCGACAAGCGGTTCGGCGGCCCAGCCGACTTCGATACCAACTGGGGCATCTGGGACGAGCCGTTCCTTCAGTACTATTGCACCAAGATGGGCGAGATGAAGCAGCCGTTCATGACGGCACTCTTCACCGTTTCTTCCCACCATCCTTTCGTTGTTCCTGAGAAGTACGAGGGCAAGTTCCCCAAGGGCACGCAGGAGGTCCACCAGTGC
>JAFSWU010000108.1 GCA_017444365.1 Prevotella sp. | reverse complement strand
TCGGCCTTCTCCGAGCGAGCTCGGAAGGCACTCGCTGCTCCGTCGGTTTGTGGTCGGCACGGGCGGTGTGAGCCTGGAAGACTTCCTGGGGAGCGAGGTTGAGACGCTGCTGTAAGAGATGGGGGCTGATGCTTGGGTATCGGCCTTATCGGCCTGATCATTACAATGAAGGTCTGCTCTCTGAGGAGGTGAGCAGGCCTTTTTGTTGTTTTCGGGTGGTATTTTGGAAGAAATTTAAAAATTTCGCCCTGTATTTCGGATAAAAGTCTAAAATTTTCGCCCCGTATTTTGGATAAAATGGTATCCCTGCATTATAGCCGCCCCTTCACCGGAGGGGCTCTAAAGGTGAAGGATGCGTTGCATCTGCTGACGCTGGCGGGACTGGTGACTCCGGTGAAGCAGACGGACGGCACGGGTGTGCCGCTTGGGGCTGAGGAGGATGCCAGCTACGTGAAGTACCTGTTCTTCGACCTGGGGATTATGCAGACCATGCTGGGTATCCCATCGGCAGACATCCTGCTGGCCAGCGAGGTGGACTTTGTGAACAAGGGTGGTGCGTCGGAGATGTTTGCCGGGCTGGAGATGGTGAAGTATAGCGACTGTTTCCAGAAGACGGAGATGCACTACTGGCAGAACACGGCCAAGGGCAGCAATGCGGAGGTGGACTACCTACGGGTGCGCGACGGAGGGGTGCTGCCGGTGGAGGTGAAGGCCAGCACGCAAGGCGCAATGCAGAGCCTGTGGATTTTTATGCGCAAGCGCAAGTTGCACGAGGCGGTACGCACATCGTTGGAGCCGTTTGGGGAGTTTACGTATCCCGATCCGGAGGCGGAAATGGCTTTAAGGCACGTGGAGGTTGTGCCGCTGTATGCACTGAGCAACCTGCGCCACATGCCCGAGGATTATCGGAATATGATCAGTCGGGAGACGATGGAGCTGGAGAAGCGTTAACTGTTAACGCGAAACTGTTGTTGTACTACGTGTTGCGTACCAGATAGGATGGTGAGGGCATCGAAGGCGTGGGCGAAGATGTCATCATATTCGCCTTGGTATTTGGGTTGGTGCTGCATGAACTCCTCGGTGGTGACCCAGCGGCTGAAGGGTGGCTCACCTTCCAAACCCTCTGGCCCCAATAGGAAGCCAAGTTTGTATTTGGGATGGTAGTAATAGCGCGCATCTTCAGTGATGACGACCACCATCGCACCATTGTTGTTGTCGCAATGGCTCAGTGCGTCCTGACACTCGTCAAGATGGTTGAAGTTGTATTTGTTCCAATCGCGTTCTATCATGTCAAGACTATCCAGGTCGAGACCTTGCGTGAAGAACTCGAAGATGTCCGTCTTCTCGGGCTTGAAATAGCGGCTGGAGAGAAGTCGCAAAAATGCCATCGGAAGATATTTGCGATAACCCCACTGGAGGTGATAAACGCGATTGAGTCGGGCACCACTGCGGCCCTCAATCTGTAATAAAAGGTTTGTTCGTTGTCCCATAATAGTTCGTTTTTAATTCGACTTTCTACCCTTATAGTATAGATTTTGCAGAAATGTTACATGTTAAGAGGCTGAAAAAAGTATTTTTTTGAGTATTTTTGCGTAGATTTGAAATAAAAATTGTAATTTTGCAGCAAAAGAAGGTGATATGTCATCAGCGTATAGATTGTACACGGTCGGGCACTCCAATCAGTCGCAGGAGGAGTTCTTGGAGTTGCTGAAAAGCCATGATGTTAATTGCATTGTGGATGTGAGAAGTGTGCCTGCCAGCAAGTATACACCACAGTTCAACATGGAGCCTTTGAAGTGGTTCCTTAAAAGTAACGATATTCAGTATTTACACTTTGGGGATGAGTTTGGTGCCAGAAGGACTGACTGTCTGGATGTTGACGAACAAGTGAATTTTGAATTGGCTGTGGAAACACAGAATTTCAAACGTGGCGTGGAGCGATTGATGAAAGGACTGGAGAAAGGATTCCGCATTTCACTGATGTGTTCGGAAGCTAATCCGTTGGAGTGTCATAGGTTCTCGCTTGTGTCTCGCTATTTCTATGACAACGGTCTGGATGTACAGCACATTTTGAAGGGAGCAGAACTGGCCCCACACAAGGTTTTGGAAGACGAGATGATTCAAGAATATCTTCATGCCAAGAAACATCGTCTGCCCGAAGTGGACCAGTTGTTTGGAACTTATACCAAGGAAGACCAGCGCAGAGATGCCTACCGGCTGAAGAACAAGGAGATAGGCTACAAGCCGCAATATGAGATGGAAGGAACTTATTGAGCTATGATTACACTGTATACCATAGGTTTTACAAAGAAAAGTGCGGAACGGTTCTTTGGGCTCCTGAGGGACAATCATGTGAAGCAATTAGTTGATGTGCGCATCAGTAACGGCAGTCAGTTGGCAGGCTTCGCCAAGGGGAAAGACTTGGAGTTCTTCGTAAAGGAAATTTGTCATATACCCTATAAGCATATTGCAGACTTCGCTCCCACAAAAGAACTTCTTGACAAGTGGCATCGGCAAGATGTGACATGATTCACGGATTACGAAAGTGGGTA
>JAFSWU010000107.1 GCA_017444365.1 Prevotella sp. | reverse complement strand
TGAAGACCAAGAAGGTGACCTTTTGGTCACGCTCACGCAACTGTCTTTGGACGAAGGGCGAGACAAGCGGCAACTTCCTCAACTTGGTAAGCATCAGCGTGGATTGTGACAACGATACACTGCTGGTGAAAGCCATACCCGACGGGCCCACCTGTCACAAGGGAACGGACACCTGTTGGGGTGAAGACAACACTGTGTCTCCTTTACTCTTCCTGACAGAATTGCAGGACTTCATCAACCGCCGCCACGAGGAGATGCCGGAGGGCAGTTACACCACCTCTCTCTTCAAGGATGGTATTAACCGTATTGCACAAAAGGTGGGCGAAGAGGCACTGGAAGCCATCATCGAGGCCACCAACGGCACAAAAGAAAAACTGATCTACGAGGCTTCCGACATGATCTACCACCTCATCGTGCTCCTGACCAGTAAAGGACTCCGCATTGAGGATGTAGCTGCCGAGCTGCAGAAACGTCATGACCCCAATTGGGACAAGAAACGCCGCGAGGCCAAGGCGAAAGGAGAGATGGAATGATGAATAAGGAATCAATAGCAATGAGTGAACTATTAGTCAATTATAAGAACGCCAACATCTACCAGCAGGAGGGTGAGCTTGTGCTGGAGGGCGTCAACTTTCACGCTGAGGAAGGAGAGTTCATCTATCTTATCGGCAGAGTGGGATCGGGAAAGAGTTCGCTGCTGAAGACCATCTACTTTGAACTGGATCTTGACGAGGCAGACGAGGCTACCGTGCTGGAAACCGACATCAGGCAGCTGAGGCGCAGCGACGTGCCCGCCCTCAGACGGCAAATGGGCATCATCTTCCAGGACTTCCAACTGCTTGCCGACCGCAGCGTCTATAAGAACCTGGCCTTTGTGCTCAAAGCAACGGGCTGGAGGTATAAGGACCGTATCGACACCCGCATCCGTGAGGTGCTCAGTGACGTGGGTCTGGAGGACAAAGCCGACAAGATGCCGCACGAGCTCTCCGGAGGTGAACAGCAGCGTGTGGCCATCGCAAGGGCCATCTTGAACAGTCCGAAGCTCATCATTGCCGATGAGCCTACCGCCAACCTCGACCCGGAGACGGCCAACGACATCATCGGACTGCTCCGACAGATCTCACAGACAGGCACCGCTGTCATCATGTCAACCCACAACATACCATTGCTCGACAAGTATCCGGGCATCGTCTATCGCTGCATTGACAAGCGGATGGAAGAGGTGACCAACAATGAACTTCAAATGGAAATACAACAATAAAAAAGAATATCACAATGAAAGTAATGAAATTCGGCGGTACTTCCGTCGGCACGCCCCAAAGAATGAAAGAGGTGACGCAGCTCGTCACCAAGTCTGGTGAACCCGTCTTTGTCGTTCTCTCCGCGATGTCAGGTACAACCAACTCGCTCGTAGAAATCTCCGACTATCTCTACAAGAAAAACCCCGATGGAGCCAATGAGGTCATCAACCGTCTGGAGCAGAAGTACCTGCGCCACGTAGAGGAGCTCTACACACAGGAGGAGACCAAACAGACAACACGTGATTTCCTGAAAGGCGAGTTCGACTATCTGCGCTCATTCACCAAGGAGCTTTTCACCTCGTTTGAAGAGAAGAGCATCGTGGCACAGGGCGAGATGATGTCAACCAACATGGTGGTCAACTACATGAAAGAGCAGGGTATCAACGCCGTACTGCTCAACGCCCTCGACTTCATGCGCACCGACAAGAACGCAGAGCCAGACCCCATCTATATCAAGGAGAAGCTCAACCCCATCCTCGCCGAGAACGAAGGCGCACAGGTCTATATCACCCAGGGATTCATCTGTCGCAACGCCTACGGTGAGATCGACAACCTCCAGCGCGGAGGCTCTGACTACACAGCATCACTGGTGGGTGCCGCCATCGGTGCCGAGGAGATACAGATATGGACGGACATCGACGGTATGCACAACAACGACCCCCGCGTGGTAGATCACACAGAACCCGTTCACCAGTTGCACTTCGAGGAAGCCGCCGAGCTGGCTTACTTCGGTGCCAAGATTCTGCACCCCACCTGCGTGCAGCCTGCCAAGTATGCCGGCATCCCCGTGCGGCTGAAAAACACCATGGAGCCCG
>JAFSWU010000106.1 GCA_017444365.1 Prevotella sp. | reverse complement strand
TACGGTCTGCTGTTCGAGTTGCTCGAAGGTGAGCGCGTCGTAGACAGTGACGGTGAGGCTGTTGAAGATTGTAGTTCCCGACCAATGCTGTGTAGTGTTGGGCAGGAAGCAGTAGAGCTTGCCATTTGCCATATAAGAATAAGGTGATAGGTAGGGAGCCGAGCTGACGGTGTCGGTCTCGAAGACATCCTCGCCCTTCTCGTATTTCCATCCTGTTTCAGCACCGTAGTTAACGCCGGTGATGTTGAAGTTGACCATGCCGCCGATTTTCGTTGTTCCGTCCTCGGTCAGTCCGGCACCCGTATTGAAGCCACTATACTTGTAGACGGTGTCGTCTTCCGGGCCGTAGGGGTCTTTACGGGGAGCCTTGTTGATGGCTGGGTGTTGGGTGATGGGTGATGGGTGTTGGCCATTCTCCAAGAGATAGCGCCCCCAGGCCGTCTTGTCGGCATCGGTGGTCAGTGGCCATCCGCTGGTGTAGTCCTTTCCAGCGACGAGGGCCATCGAGTCGGTAAACACTTCAGCTTGTGGCTGCATCACATCGGCAGGGACTTCCACTGGAAGCTCCTGCAAGGCTACGTCGGCATTCTTCAGCTGCACCTGTGCTTGCAGGTTGGTGGTGAAGAAAGCCATCGCTGCCATGAATGAGATTGTAAACTTCTTCATAAGCTAAATTATTAAAAGGTGAATACAAAAATGATATTTTGCCGCAAAATTATCGCTTTCTGTGAAAACCTGCAAGGAAAAAGGCCTTTCGCATTTCCTGTTTTTCAAAAATTGGAAGAAAAAGTGGCATTTCATCGAGCTACAGCGATGATTTTCCTGTGCGACGGCAACTGGCATTCTGAATTCAAAAGACGGCAAACAAGGGTGCAATTGATGGCTGAAGCGGTTGTTATTTGACGCAAATGGCGATACTACTTTATTAATGTAGTCTCACTACTTTATTAATGTAGTCACACTACTTTATTAATGTAGTCACACTACCTTATTAATGTAGTATCGCTGTTTGACGTTCCCTACAATCATGTTCGCATATTTTTTGGGGTTATTTTTTGGTAGTTTCTCCTAAAATGCGTACTTTTGCATCCAATATGAAGTAAAACAACCGGAGAGGTTACGACAATGAAAAGGTTTGGAAATGCCATGAGAAGGATCGCTGTCGGCATGTCGCTGTCAGCCTTTATGCTATGTGCGGCGGCAGCCAATGATGTCAACGAACAGCTGCGACGGCTGATTGCCGACGGCATCACCTACGTTCAGGCAGAGCAATACAGTGAGGCACTGGACTACTTCACGGATGCGCTGAAGCTGGCGGAGAAGGAAAAGAACGACCGCGGCGTATACATCAGCGGTGTGAACATCGGAACGGTGTTCTCCTATACCCGCGACTTCGACAACGCGCTGTATTACTACCAGAAGTCGTATGACGCCGCCCGGAAGGCTAACGACCTGAACTCACAGGGCATGGTGCTTATCAACATCATCGGCACTTACTTCGAGAAACAGGACGTTGACAATGCCCGACACTACAACGAGCTGTTTATCAAGACTCCCATCGACGACCTGAAACTGAAACACTACTACACACTGTACAACAATGCGCTGATAGCACGCTTGGAGAAGAAGTACGACCTGGCGCGCTACTACTGCCAGGAGGCCATCAAACATTTGCCGAAAGACGCTGTTTCAAAGGGTATTCCGCACGAGATAGACATGGGCGACATCTGTACCGACCAGGGCCTCTACGACGAGGCAATAGCCCTCTACAAGACCGCCCTCGACAGCGCAAGCGCGAGTGGGTTGCACATGTATGTGAGGAATGCGTGTGAACAACTGGCTGAGGCATACGAGAAGAAGGGCGACAAAGAGCAGGCTGACTACTACAGGCAGCGGGCACTGGCCGTGAGCGACACCCTCTTCAACCAGCAACAGCTGAACTTCTCAAAGAGCCGACTGACGGCCTTCGAGCGCGATAGGAGCCAACGGCACATCAGAGAACTGAGCAATTCGCTCAATATCTCGCTGGTAATCATCGCCTTCGTGGCTCTGCTGCTCATCGTTTCGATGGCCTTCTTGTTCGTGATACGCCGCAAAAACCAGACGCTCACGCATTCTTACGAGCTGCTGATTGAGAAGAACAACGACCTGAGCAAGCAGGCAGAGCAAAGCAAGGCGTTGCGCGAACAATACCTCGCCGCGTTAGACAAAGCACCAAAAGCCCCCCTTCCGTCCCCCCAAGGGGGAGAGGCTCCTAATGCGCTTTCCTCGTTAGCCTGCCACGCTGAAGCTTCCCCCCTTAGGGGGGAACGGGAGGGGGCCGTGTCCACCTCCTACCTCAACGATGAGCAGATGGCACGCCTGGCCAAAAAAATAACATCGGTGATGGAAGATATCAGTGTCATCTCGAACCCAGACTTCAACCAAGCTATGCTGGTGCAGCTGACTGACTCAAACACGACATATGTGTCGAACGTGATCAATACAGTGTTCGGAAAGAACTTCAAGACGCTGCTGAACGAGTACCGCATCAACGAGGCTTGCCGCCGTCTGGTTGACGAGGAGCGCTACGGCCACCTGACGATAGAGGCCATCTACCGAGAGCTGGGCTTTGTCTCGCCGACGGTATTCATCAATGCCTTCAAGAAGGTGAACGGCATGACACCATCGCAATATCAGAAGTTGGCACGCGAGAAGAACAGCTACGATGAACCCATCAAATAACAATCATATCAGAAAGAAGAATCATGAAGACAAATTACGAAATCCGCTATGCTGCGCATCCCGAGGATGCCAAGAGTTATGACACAAAGAGAATACGCCGCGACTTCCTCATCGAGCGCGTCTTTGCTGCCGACGAGGTGAACATGGTCTACTCGATGTACGACCGTATGGTGGTTGGCGGTGCCATGCCCGTCGGCGAGGTGCTTACCCTGGAGGCCATCGACCCGCTGCGCGCCCCGTTCTTCACCACACGCCGCGAGGTGGGCATCTACAACGTAGGCGGTCCAGGACGCGT
>JAFSWU010000105.1 GCA_017444365.1 Prevotella sp. | reverse complement strand
GTGTCCGTCTTGGCATTGATAGACGATGCCGGGGAATTTGTCGAGCATAGGGATGTTGTGAGTTGACATAACGACGGCGGTACCCGATTGGGTGATACCTTTCAGAAGTTGTATAATCGAAGATGCGGTCTCGGGGTCGAGGTTACCCGTGGGCTCATCGGCAATGATGACCTTCGGGTGGTTGAGTAGGGCACGTGCAATTGCGACGCGTTGCTGTTCTCCCCCCGAGAGCTCGTGGGGCATCTTATCGCGCTTTTCACTCATGCCTACATCTGATAGCACTTCTTCTATTCGTTTGTTGATGTCATCTTTTTTCTTCCATCCTGTTGCCTTCAATACGAAATGCAGGTTCTTATAGACAGAACGGTCGTGGAGTAGTTGGAAATCTTGGAAGATGATGCCCATTTCTTTTCTTAATGCAGGAATCTCTTTGCGTTTTAATGTCTTGAGATTTCTCCCGAGCACTTCTGCCTTCTCTGCCTCGTCTTCATAGATGTCGAGCTCGCAATACATGGTCTTCAGCAGAGAGCTTTTACCTGACCCGACTTTACCGATGATGTAGATAAACTCACTATCATCGACATGAAAGTCAGCCTCTTGCAAGACAAGCTCGTCGGCCTGGTAAACATTTACTTTCTTATAATCAATCAGCATGTTTTCTCAATATGTTATAATAGTTGTTGCAGTTATTGGTGACTCTTGGCCAGTCGGCGTTCTTTGTCCCAATTGGGATCGTGCCTTTTGCGGAGCTCTTCGACAATCTGCTCGATACGCATGCCTTTACTGGTAAGCAAAACAAGTAGGTGATACAGCAAGTCAGAAGCTTCATAAGCCAGTTTTTCGTTGGAGCCGTTTGTGGCCTCGATGATGGTTTCGATAGCTTCCTCTCCAACCTTCTGGGCAATTTTGTTAACTCCGTCCTTGAAGAGCTTGGTTGTATAGGATCCCTCGGGCATCTCTTCGTGCCTTTTCTCAATGAAGTCTTGCAATTCTGATAGAAAGGTAGTCGGGAAGGATGTATTGTCTTCTCCCCAACAAGTATCCGTTCCCGTGTGGCAAGTGGGGCCATGCGGAATAACCTTGACCAACAGAGTGTCGTTGTCGCAGTCGTTCTTCAGCTCTACCAACTGGAGAAAATTTCCAGAAGTCTCTCCCTTTGTCCAAAGGGTATTGCGTGAACGGCTCCAAAAGGTCACCTTACCGGTCTCGATGGTTTTTTGGTAAGCTTCTGCGTTCATAAATCCAAGCATGAGCACGTTTTTTGTCCTCGCGTCTTGAATGATGGCAGGAACGAGACCGTTAAGCTTCTCAAAATCTATGTTCTCTATCATTTGTTATAGTCAATTTATATCCTTAAGTTCTATACTCTCACGTTGATTCCCTCGGACATGAGATATCTCTTGAGTTCTGGGATACCTATTTCCCCAAAATGGAACACGCTGGCAGCTAATGCCGCATCGGCCTTACCCCAGGTGAAAGCATCGCGGAAGTGCTGCATGGTTCCTGCTCCTCCGCTGGCTATGATGGGGATGTTCAGCTCGTCTGACAGGCGTGCAAGAGCATCGTTTGCATAGCCGGCCTTTACTCCGTCGTGATCCATACTGGTGAACAATATTTCTCCGGCACCCCGATCTTGAACCTCACGTGCCCACTCGAAGAGTCCGAGTTCCACGCGCTCCCTGCCTCCTCTTACATAGCAATGCCATCCGTCGGCATCATGTCGTGCATCAATGGCGCATACACACACCTGTGAACCATACTTGCCCGTAATCTCGTTAATGAGTTCCGGGTTTCGGATAGCAGCAGAGTTGATGCTGACTTTATCGGCTCCGGCTGACAGAAGCCTGTCAACATCTTTAATCGAACTGATTCCTCCGCCCACGGTGAAGGGTATATTGATTTCGCTTGCTACACGAGTCACCATTTCCGTGAAAGTCTTGCGTCCCTCGTGAGTTGCTGTGATATCCAAGAAAACCAGTTCGTCGGCGCCTGTCTCGCTATAGGCTTTTCCCAGTTCCACGGGGTCTCCGGCACTTCTGAGGTTGACAAAGTTGACCCCTTTCACCGTCTCGCCGTCTTTCACATCCAAACAGGGTATGATGCGCTTTGCGAGGGGGGAGGCCGGTAGGGGGGCTGAGATGTTGAGCTTGGAAAGCTCTATTCGTCCCTCGTACCACGCTTTTCCAAACACGACGGCGGGGATGCCTGCCTCCTGAAGTTGGCTGATGTCTTCTGCCGATGAAATTCCGCCGCTGGCGATGAGGTGCAGCTGCGGGTAGGTCTCCATAATCTTTTTGTATAGGTTGGTTGCGGGACCTGCCAAAGTTCCGTCTTTGGAGATTTCCGTACAGAGCACGTTGGTCACACCTTGTTCGATATATTTGCGAAGGAACGGAATCAGGTCTTCGGAGGAATCTTCCTTCCATCCGTTGATGGAAATTTTCCCGTTGCGCACATCAGCACCCAGAATCATGCGCTGTGCGCCGTATTTCCTAATCCACTGTGAAAAGAGGTCGGGGTTGGTAACGGCAACACTACCTACCGTTACCATCGATGCACCAGCATTGAAGGCTTTCTCTATATCCTCATCGGTTTTAATGCCTCCTCCGAAGTCGATTGTCAGATGTGTGGCATCATAAATGGCACGGAGCACTTGGTCGTTGACAATATGTTTGGATTTTGCTCCGTCGAGGTCAACCACATGAAGCCGTTTGAAGCCATGCCTTTTAAACTCAAGGGCAACGCTCACAGGGTCTTCGTTGTACACCTTCTTCTGGGCGTAGTCACCTTTGGTAAGGCGGACGCATTTTCCGTCTATTAAGTCTATGGCAGGTATCAGTTCTATCTTCATCGTTTGCAAGTTCATTGATTGAGAAAGTTCTTGAGGAGTTGTTCACCGACTTTTCCGCTTTTCTCCGGATGAAACTGTGTAGCTGTGAAATTGTCCTTCCTGATGGCGGCAGAGTAGGGTGCGATGTAGTCGGCGGTTGCTATCGTCCATTCGCATAAGGGGACATAGTAACTGTGGACGAAGTAAACATAGGGAGAGTCGCTGATGCCGCTGAATAATGGAGATGTCTTGTGATGCAATTGTTGCCATCCCATGCAGGGTACTTTGTCTTCATGCCTGGTGGGATTGAATCGTTTCACCTCAACAGGGAAGATGCCGATACATTCTGTGTCGCCTTCTTCGGAGTGGGCGCAAAGCAACTGCTGTCCGATGCAAATTCCAAGAACTGGCTGTCGCAGCTCTTTAATGACCTGGTCGAGTTGATGTTCGCGTAGATAGCTAATAGCAGTCGATGCCTCTCCCTGTCCGGGAAATATCACACGATCGGCTTTCATCAGCAACTCGGGTGAGTCGGTGAGAGTTGGTTCTACACCCAATCGGTGCAGGGCATTCACAACGGAATAGATGTTGCCTGCGTTGTATTTTACAATTGCTACGTTCATCTTTATGCCATGTTGCTAAAACTTTGTTTTAAAACGAATGCAAAATTACAAAAAAGTTTTGATTGCCCCAAAAAAACGTTTGATATATTACATTTTTGGAGCAATCTGATTGAATTTCTTAGAAATCTGTTTATTTTTGTTCTTCGGTATTGGTACGGAGAATGATACTGGTGGCTCCGATGGTGAAAAGAGTGCCATCTGAAATGATGCGTCGTTCGCGATTGCCAAGAATCTCATTATCAACGAAAGTACCCGTGTTGCTTGGTCCGTCTCTGAGGATGTATTTCAGCTCTCCGCGCTTGTCTCGGCTGACGTTGATGACACAGTGGTGCATGTCAACGCTGGGGTCAACCGTTTCAATGGGACAACTGATGCGGTTGTCCTTCATATAGCGTCCGATGATGTTGTCGCCCATCTTCAGCGGCAGCACTTGCTTGAAATGAAAGGCATTCTCAATGACGACAATGGAGCCGACATCATATTCGTTGGCTGCTTCATCGGGTGTTTTTTCTTCCTTTTGAGTGCCACGAAGTTTAGATACTCCCATACGGATGCCAAACTGCTTGTGGCATTCAGGGCATTCGAAGACCAGCGACTGGCCGGCTTCGTATTTGGTTTCATCAAAAATAATGAATTGGTCGCACTTTGGACATCTAACTCGTTTCATTCCTTCAACATTTACATGACTTCCATCACCCAGCCATCTCGGAAATTGTCGTTTCCGTTGAGTCGGTTCAGCTCGTTACGAGCATCGTTTTCGCTTTCAAAGTGTCCGTAGATGACCTTTGTGTTTTTTCCATGTTGTTGCAGAACCTGCGATTCTTCGAAGCCCTGGTTCTTCAGCTTTTCGACAAAGTTCTCTGCGTTTTTCACCGTCACCTGACTGGCCAGCACGATGCAGAAGTAGGATTTCTCCACTTTCTTCTCTGGGATATTGACGGGTTTGGGGGCCAACTTCTCTTTCTGTATGGGGAGTTTCCCGATAGTGACACTCTTGGGCATCATCGTCTTGAAGATTCCCGTGTCGATGTTGCTTTGAGAGATGCGGTTCCCCGTTCCTGAGTTTGTGATTTGTGCAGGGAACAAGAGGAAGGCTGCTATCAGAAGACAGGCTGCTGCCAAATTGCGCAGGAGGCTGGCATTGATGCAGATTTTTTCCTCGGGTTCCTTCTCGCTTTCTATTTCAGCATCCTTCTTGGCCTCTGTTGCTTCCTGCCGAATATTGACAATGTTTGCAGTTGCATCGGTATATTTCATTTCAAACGTGCTCAAGCCGTAGTAATCGGGGGTAAGAATGCCGGCCTCACACGGTTCAAATTCGTATTTCCCGTGTTCGTTCAGGAAAATCGTACCGATGTCGCTCATCTCGTATTGTCCCTTGTTAACGAGATGTTGTTTCAGCTCTGTTACTTCTTCGTCAATTCGCCTCAGGGCCTCGGGGTAACTGATGTCGTAGGCTTCAATGTATGATTGGGCTAAGAGAGAGTCATTCAGTCGGAGCTGCGGGTTGAAACCGAGTGTGCGGAGCGGCGGGAGGAAGGTCTCGCTGTTCTCATCGTACCGGGCATCAATCTTGTGTGACATAAACCCTCCAAAATCAGGGACTATGACACAATCGTTGCTCAACAATAGTATTTCAATATGTTTCTCCAGTTCAATCACGTTTGCAAAAGTAATGCTTTTTCCCTAAAGTCGCAAGTTTTTTTTGATTTTTTTCTCTAACTGATATCCGTAAGCAGATCTGCAACAACATAGCTGCTTCCTCCTATGAAGATGAAGTCTTCAGGATGTGCATCTGTCAACGCTGCTTGGTAGGCATCTATGACTTTGGAGTATGTATTTCCGAATAATCCGAGTGCAGCACCAACGGCTTGCACCTGGTGCTCGTCTATGGCGCGATGGTTGTCGGCTTTCGTGAAGTAAAACTTGGCATTCTTCGGCAGTAGCCCCATCACTCCTTTCAGGTCTTTGTCGTCAACCATTCCGAATACGATTCTGAGTTGTCTGCAGGATTGCTGGGCAATTTGCCGTGCGAGGTACTGCCAACCTCCGAGGTTATGTCCCGTGTCGCATATCACGAGTGGATGGGAGCCGAGCGTTTGCCAGCGTCCCATGAGTCCGGTGTTTTCGCAAACCCGTTCCATGCCGCGTATGATGGCCTCTTCTGGCAGTTGCAGCATGTGAGCCGCACAGAGAATGGTTCGCTTGTTCTTCTCCTGATAGCTTCCTTTCAGTTCAAACTCAATCTGCCCTGCCAACGGTGTGACGAAGTTCTCGGCCCAGTACAGGGGGGCTTGACGCT
>JAFSWU010000104.1 GCA_017444365.1 Prevotella sp. | reverse complement strand
TCTCTCCTCTAAACACTCCACTCTATGTCGGCGACCGCGTCAAAGTGCGACTGACCATCGAGGCTGAGCGCGACTACGACTTTGTACAGCTGATTGACAAGCGGGCGGCATGTATGGAACCCGTCGGACAGCTCAGTGGCTACCATTGGGGCTACTACTGCTCTCCGCGCGACAACAGTACCAACTACTACTTCGACCGTCTTGCCAAGGGTAAGCACGTCATCGAAACGGAGTACTACATCGACCGAGCCGGCACATACCAGACGGGAACCTGTACCGTACAGTGTGCATACGCACCGGAATATACTGCTCGCACTGCGGCACAAACCCTTCATGTTAAATGAGAAATGAGGAATAAGAAATGAGAAATGATAACTGTAAACAGCAAACTGTGAACTATAAATTGTGAACTATGAACTATTATAAACTGATGATGCTGTTGCTGGCCATGACCTTCGGTCAGGCCCACGCACAGCGAGTGGAGGTGAAGAGCAATGTCATCAACGTGGGACAGGTGCTCTTCCGGGCTCCGGTGTCAGCAGAGTTTGAGCTGAAGAACACGAGCGGACATCCTTGTATTATTAATAAGGTGAGAACGAGCTGTGGCTGTACAACGGTGGAATATCCCCACAATGCCGTGGCCGGTGGCGAGACGTTTACCGTGAAAGCCACATATGATGCCGCCGTGATGGGACATTTCGAGAAACAGGTGGCCATCTACTCCAATGCGGACAACGAACCGCTGTACCTGACGATGAAGGGTATCGTCGTAGATGAAGTGGTGGACTTCGTGGGCGAATACCCCTATAAGCTCGGCGAACTGATGGCTGATGCCAACAACATCGAGTTCGATAACGTCAACCAGGGAGACCGTCCCTATGTGCGTTTCCATATTATGAACAACTCTTCGCGGATGGCGGAGCCCGTCGTCATGCACCTGCCGAAGTATCTAAAGGCAGAGGTGTCGCCGTCAAAGGTGGCACCCAGTCGTACCGGTGTGGTGACCATCCAGTTGAACTCCAACGATCTGCGCGACTATGGACTGACGCAGACCACGGTGTTCCTCGGCTTGTTCCCTGGTGACAGGGTGGCCACGGACAAGGCCATCGACGTGTCGGCTGTTCTCCTGCCGTACTTCGGTGAGATGACAGCTGCGGAGGTGGAACAGGCTCCCCGCATCGAGCTCTCGGCCTCTCAGGTCCAATTCGACCGTAAGGGTAAGCGCAAACAGCGTGCCGACATCTTGCTCACCAATGTGGGGAAGAGCGAGCTCGACATCAGTTCGCTGCAGATGTTCACCACGGGCTTGCAGGTCTCGCTCAACAAGACCAAGCTCAAACCTGAAGAGACGGCCCATCTGCGTATCACTGGCGAGATCAAGGAATTGGTCAAGTTGCATAGCAAGCCGCGTGTACTGATGATTACCAACGATCCCACCCTGCCGAAGGTTGTCGTGGGAGTAACGGTCAAATAACTCCCTGTAACTCCCTGTAACTCCCTGGACTCCCTGTAACTCCAAGAAAAATGAGTAGTCTTCAAATAGAAATTGATGAGGGCAGTGGCTTCTGCTTCGGTGTGACCACGGCCATCCGCAAGGCGGAAGAGGAACTTTCCAAGGGTTCCACGCTGTATTGCTTAGGCGATATTGTGCATAATGGTATGGAGGTGGAACGCCTGCATGCGCATGGACTGATGACCATCACACATGACGACCTGCATCGTCTGCACGATGTGAAGGTGCTGCTGCGGGCACATGGAGAACCGCCCGAGACTTATGAGATAGCGAGACGGAACAACATCGAGATTATTGATGCCACTTGTCCAGTGGTGTTGCAGTTACAGCGCCGCATCAAGAAGCAGTACGACGAAAACAATCAACCCTGGCTTACGCCAGCCCCTTGCCAAGGGGCTTCAAACCTCCGGGGAGGAGGGGTAAGGGGTGGTAGCGAAAACAACCAACCTCAAATAGTGATCTTCGGCAAGCCCGGTCATGCGGAAGTGCTCGGACTGGTCGGTCAGACTGATGGCGAAGCGATTGTGATTGCGAAATTCGAGGATGTAAAGCTGTTGGATTTCACTCGCGACATCTATCTCTACTCACAGACCACGAAAAGCCTGGACGAGTTCCATCGTATCATCTCCTACATTCAGGAGCATATAGCACCATCGGCCACGTTCAAGAGTTACGACACCATCTGCCGACAGGTGGCCAACCGCATGCCGAACATCGCTGCTTTTGCCGCGCGCCACGACCTCATCCTCTTCGTCAGCGGACGTAAGAGCTCCAACGGTCGTGTCCTCTTCAACGAATGCAAGAGCGTGAACCCCAACAGCTACCAAATAGAGCGTGCCGACGAAATAGACATGAGCTGGCTGCAGGGCGTACACACCATTGGCATCTGCGGTGCCACCAGTACCCCCAAATGGCTCATGGAAGAATGCCGCGACTATATCCTGAGGAAAGAACGGGATGTTAACATTAAATAACAAAAAAACATTCTCCTTTTTTGTGATTATTTGTAAATTTGTGGCGAAATTGGGAGGATTGTGTCTTGCAATCTAACCATTTTTCTGTGCCAGAGATTTATAAACAATTTATTAATATTAACAGATATGAAGAAGAAAGACTATCTAAAACCTTTGAGCAAGTCTGCTACCGCCATGGAAGTGGAAATGCCCTTTTGTAAAAGTGTTGTGGTAGATTCCACCAAAACAACGGATGTGGTCCTTTCTCGCGGAGAAGGCGATGAATGGGGAACTCCTTCCGTAAAATCCGTGTGGGACGACTGAACCTTTAAAAGTAAAAAAGTAATTAATTAAAACAGAAAATCGTATGAAAAGAATTACTACAATACTGACGCTCCTCATGCTTCTTTGCATGGGAGCATGGGCAGAAGTTGTCACTATTAGCCCAAGTAAAGGTGTTTATTGGAAGAATGGTGCTGAAACTTCTGACGCGTGGGCTCCAATATGGAAATCAACCGCTAAAGCATCAGATGGTACAACTCCATTAGTTGTGCTCACTGGTGAGACAGGCATGAATACAGCCTCAGGTGACATCTATAGCAATCAGACTTATACTCTTGAAGCCCCAAGTGGTTACACAATTGTTAGCTATTCGTTTAATGGAACAGCAACGAATGGAGATGTAACCATCACTCCTAATGGAGGCTCTGGTACAGTCATCAGCAACGGGAATAGTCTTGACGCTCCCCTCTCTGTTGCAGTTGGTGAGCAAACGACTTCCTTCGCACTATCGGGTGACGGGTTTATCGCAAATCTTGCCCTGACAGTGCAGGTTGAGCATTACATCGTTACCTACAGCACAAGCACAGGTTCATACACGGCGACTAATTCGAATGGTACTTGGGCCAGCCGCTGGGAATCCACCGCGACAGATCCGCAAGTGACGCTCTCCGTTGATGCCAACAATATTCAGGTTAGTTCTGGCAACATCTATTCTGGAAACAGTACTGCAACATACACCCTCACCGCGCAAAGTGGTTACTTGATTACAGGTTATGAAATTGTGGGTACTGCCAATACTGCAGCTCAAACACTGACTCCCGCCGCCGGCGGTTCTGCAACTCAGTTTGCAACCAGTGGAACCACCACATTAAGTGTTTCGGGTCTTTCCACACAGAGCACATCATTCACGCAGAGCACACCCAATAATGGTATTGCTATCTCTTCCTTCAGAATCTTCGTTGAGGATGTGACAGCTTCTGTGAAATACGTTATTTCAGAT
Organism: Prevotella sp.; assembly: GCA_017444365.1. Classification (GTDB taxonomy): domain Bacteria; phylum Bacteroidota; class Bacteroidia; order Bacteroidales; family Bacteroidaceae; genus Prevotella. The sequence continues at coordinate 5,533 of JAFSWU010000104.1, read as the reverse complement.
GAGAGTGGCATCATTTACACGTCTGATGCCTATCCTGCAACTCCTGGCGAGACGATAACGACCCTTCCCAGTGCCCTTCAGCGTGATTACTGTACCTATAGCGTCACTTCCACGACATTGGCTTCTGGTGAAAACACAGTTCCTGTGACATTGACTGCCTATAATCCTCCTTTTGCATTGTCAACCTCTTACAATACTGCAACGTGGTATTATCTGAAAATTAAGAATGCCAACTATCCTACTTATGTGTCGGATGGCGATCCTAATGTTACATTGCCTACTTCCAATATCGGTGACAGAACCACGCAGTGGGCTTTCTTCGGTACCAATCCTTACCAAGGCATTCAGATTAAGAACCGTGCAGCAGGTTCCAGCTTAGTTCTGGGTTCCGAATCGGCTAATGGTGATGGTAATAGTGGTGGAAACACGTATGCGACGCTGAATGAACCAGGCACTAAGACCTACGAGAGCTGGTTGCCGAAGGAAAGTAACTATATTTCTGGTGGTTTCTTCCTCTTCAATAGCCAAAACCATGCCCTCAATAAGCGTAGCGCGGCAAACTTGGCTTATTGGACAGGAGGCTACGATGCGGGTTCTACCTTTACAGTAGAAGCTGCCCCCTCTGATGAGGAGGCACTCGCAGAGATGAAGGGAAGATATGAGATTTCCGATCTTAATCTTGACAAACCAGGCTTCCCCACGACCGCAGCCTATAACACCTTCCGTTCAACCATCGAGGGCTTTGTTTCCTTGGAACAATGGGAAGAAGGCATAGCGGCAGCACTTGAAGCCGTACGTTCTTCTGTTGTTTATCCCAATGGTAAGTACTACATCAAGAATCGCAACACGGGCTGCTATGCCTTCATCACCGATGACGGCGAGCTGGTACCGCGTATCAAGATTGACAATACGGTCAGCCATGCTAACAACAACTACCTTTGGACGGTGACCTCCGACAAGGAGAATGGAACATGTAGCATTGTCAGCTCGCTCTACGATAATGTGCCGTTTGCCAAGGGAGCGAATGTCTATTCAAATATAACGGCAGATAACCGTACGATTGTCTCTACGCTCTCCACAGAACTCTTCAGCGGCAACAATGGTACATCCGGAGGTTTCTATCTCAATGGTGCCCATAATAATAATGTTTACGCTGGCAATGGCGAGGGTGAAGGCAATAGTCACGTGGTCGGCTGGAATTACCAGGATTCTCAAGGTAGCCAGTGGATTTTCGAACCCGCAGACCTTGGAACAGAATGGACCATTACGGTTGCTGGTCTTGACCAAGGCGGTCAGGATCTTGTAACACTTGCCGATGGTACCATCGTCAACCTGGGTACAGGAACTGTTTATCTCTCTGAGGCTCCCACTGTCGAGAATATTACGCAAAGCGAGATTGCAGGCTATTCCATTCTGGATGGTTCCATTGCCATTGACAATGAGAACAAAATCATTACGGTTACCTATTCACCATCATACGACGTGCTGATTGCCAACTACATAACAGACAACAACGTTGAAGCCAATGTTGCCAAAGCAGGTCAGATCGGTTATCCGGCAATAGATAATGACTATGCCGCAGCTTTGTCTGGAGTTCTGACGGCTTATAATGGTGGAAGCTATACTGGTAATGCCATGAACTATAACAATCTCCGTACATGGTATGAGGGATACCTCGCTGCAGCTCCCGTGTTGCCCACCGCAGGCTTCTATCGCATCAAGAGCTCTGCCCTGCAGATTGCTTCTCAGCCCTACCTGAGTGGTGAAAACCATGCTGAAAAGACCTCACGTGCAGCCTTCAGTACCTCAGATGCCACGACTGCAAAGAGCATTTGGTACTACAATGGTACGAACCTCATCAACTATGGCAATGGTGGTTATGCCGCAGTGGAGAACAGCAACTTCCTGGGTGTGGCTACAGCACTCAAGAATGGAAATGATGAGGCTATTTCTCCTGCGACCGTTGCATTTGAAACCAATGGCATGGGTGAGTTCGGAGCACTGAGCATCAAGTTGTTTGGTGCGACACGATATCTCTATACCAACGCCGGCCTTTACACAGATGCTGGTGGTGCTAAGAATGCAAATGGCTATAGCTTCAACATCGAAGAGGTAGAGTCTCTTCCCGTCACGGTTTCTGCCGTGGGATATGCTACATTCTATGCACCTGTGGCCGTTACGATTCCTGAGGGTGTGAAGGCTTACACGGGTAAGAAGAATGATAAATACGGTGCCCGCTATCTGACTATGGCAGAGGTTGAAGGTGTAATTCCTGCAAACACAGGTGTGATACTGGAGGCCGAGGCCGGTGCCTATGACTTCGAGATTACCACCGCTGAAGACTTCGATGGTGAGAATGCTTTGCAGGGTGTCACCGCTGCTCAGACATACGACGACGAGCTTGTGTTGGGTATAGACAATGAAAACCCAGACGTGGTAGGTTTCTTCAGACTGAATAAAACTGTTTCCACTGTTCTTCCCGCCTTCAAGGCATATCTGCCCAGCGACTTCGTAGAGGCAGGTGCCCGTGTGCTCATCGACTGGACAGGCGAGACGACAGGCATTGAGACAATTGGACAATTGGACAATTTGCGATTTAACAAAGGCATCTATGACCTGCAGGGCCGCCGTGTATCGAACCCGCAGCATGGCCTGTATATCATGAATGGCAAGAAGGTCGTGATTAAATGAGTGAAGAACTAAGCTCGCTTAGGCTCTTCCAAGCGTAAACGAGCTCGAGCTTTAGCTCAAGTCCATTGTGAAATAAGAGCTTCCTCAAAAAGAAAATACAAAAAAGCCTCCCGCTGGGGAGGCTTTTTCTATATGGATTATCAGCAAAGTGCCAGGAGCAAATCACACCTCTTACTTCACCGCCTTCTCGTACTGAGCCATGAGCCATTCGTTCTGTTCGGGAATGGTCATGTAGCTGTTGTCGAGAACCACGGCATCTGCTGCCTGTCGCAGGGGAGACACTGCACGGTGGGAGTCGATGTAGTCGCGTTCCTGCACGTTGCGCAGGATGTCCTCATAGTCGGCGGGCATGCCCTTGGCCTGCAGCTCGTCGTAGCGTCGCTGGGCGCGCACCTCGGCAGAGGCGGTAACGAAGATCTTCAGCTCTGCCTGTGGGAATACGGTGGTACCGATGTCGCGTCCGTCCATGACGATTCCCTTCTCTTCTCCCATGCGTTGCTGCTGTGCCACCATTTCTGTGCGTACGAAGTCGAGTGTGGCAACGGGGCTGACGTGGTTGGAGACTTCCAATGAGCGTATTTCTTTCTCTACGAGTTCGCTGTTCAGGTAGGTGTCGGGTCGGCCTGTCTCGGGGTTGAACTTAAACGTGATGTTGATGTTGGACATTTGCTGGCGCAGTCCTTCTGCATCCACACTGCCGTCTTCGTTGATGAGCTGGTGGCGCAGGGCGTAGAGTGTAACGGCACGGTACATGGCCCCTGTGTCAACATATACGTATCCGATGCGGCGTGCAAGGTCTTTGGCCATGGTGCTCTTGCCGCACGAGGAGTGGCCGTCGATGGCGATAATAATTTTCTTCATTGTATATCAATTAAGCATTGTGCATTGTGCATTCAGCATTATGCATTACAAAGTGTAGCCCAGGTTGAGCATGAGTGCATTCGATGATACGTGGTATCGAGAGTAGCTGATGCCCAGCTTGAAGCGTTCCAGGTTGATGCCGGCCCCTAAGGAAAGGCCTGCGCTGTGGGAGCTTTCGCCGTCGTTGCCCGATGCAATCTTCATCTCGTCGGCACGTCGGAAGTTGTAGCCGATGCCTACCCAGGTCTGGTGCGAGGGCATCACGTCAACGCCCGCTATGACGTGGTTGGCGAAGCGGTATCCCCAGTGGTTCAGGTCGATCAGGGTGAGGTGGAACCTGACGGGCATGTTCTGCATCTGTTTCGATACACCGATCTGGAGGTCGGTCGGCATGCGGTCGTATTCCTCGTTGTAGGCCTTGATCTGTCCGCCCAGGTTCTTGGCCACGATGGAGACAGACCATAGTCGCTCCGGGTCGAAGTAGTTCAGCCCGAGATCTACGCCAACGGCCATGGAGTTGTAGTTGCCGAGGGTAGATTGGATGATGCGTGCGCTGACACCACCCGCGATGCGGTTGGTGAGCAGGTAGGAGAAATATCCCGTGATGGCGATGTCGCGTGCTGAGAACTCGCCGCTCTCCACGTTGTACTCGTCCGTCTGCTTCATCTTTCCGTAGTCGATGAACTGCCCTGAGGCGGCCCAGGAAGCGCGTTCCTTCACAATGCGGTTGAAGCAGGCACTTGCCGTGTGTACTCCCTCCATGTAGTTCATGTAGCTCATGCCGATGGTCTTGTCGGAGACATTGGAGAGCAGGGCGGGATTGTGGAACATGAGTGTCGGCTCGTCCTCAATGATGGTGATGTTGTCGCCACCCAACGCTGACGCATGTGTGCTCACTGGCAGCCGCAGGAAGTTGTAGGCTGTCTGGCTGTCCTGGGCTCTTGTGACGAGGGCTGTCATCACGAGCAGGAGGGTGGCAATGACTGTTTTCTTCATTAATCGTGTTGGATTATAGGAGGCAGTTTCTTTTTGAATTAACGTAGAGTCCCACGCATTTATTGCGCAAACACACACTTTGTTGAATCGGAAATCACGAAATTCTTGCTCATCCTATCATCGGCCGACAAGCAACCGTCCTATCTCATTCAGAGCCACGAAGCGATAACGCTTTGTATCGTGGGGTATAGCTGTATAGGTGTAATGCTTGGCTTCTGCCTTCTTGCGGAGGGTCTCTTCCACCGCTTTGATGACAGTTGGATGCTCATATGCATTCTCTTTGGGCTCCATCAAAAGCAGTTGCCCTTTGGAACAGGCTTCAAAATAGACACCTCCTGGTTTGTAGAAACGCTCGTGGGGAGAGCCCTCTACAGGAAAGCCGTCTGCCAACAGCACCACCAAGGGGAACCCCTGCTCGCGGACGGTTCTTGCTATAAGCTTCTCGCCGTCGCTGATGGCAGCCGTGTAGGTCACTGTTCCCTGATGGGCTGCGACCAACACCTCTTTCAGCCGTCCCTCAATGGATGCGCTGTCAGCACTTCTCGAAATCTCCACCAGCTGGCGGTCGGGCCAATCCAACAGAAAATGGTTGCCCAAAGAGGTGAATGGCAACCCGCAGAGTACCGTATCTCTATGCATTCGAAAGAGGTCGGGATTCCGGCTCTTTAGCCAAAGGCGGCGTGGATTATCCTTCACATAGTCAATCATCCTGCGCAACTGTCCTGGTGCATGGAGGATCCGCTCGTGATAATAGGCCGCATCTTGCTGCCAGATACTTCCTCTGCCCGCAAAAATGCGGGCAAAATGCACAGGGGCATCTCCATGCATTCCAGCGAAACCCACCTGTGTCTCCCCGTGCCCTTCTGCGGCGTTCTTCTGTGTCTCCCCGTGCATTCCAGCGGCGTTCTTCTGTGTCTCCCCGTGCCTCTCTGCGGCGTTCTTCTGTGTCTCCCCGTGCCCTTCTGCGGCGTTCTTCTGTGTCTCC
>JAFSWU010000103.1 GCA_017444365.1 Prevotella sp. | reverse complement strand
GCTTGTGTTGAATGTGTCAACCTTATTCAGGTGGCTATAGCTGCGGGGTTCCACCTCTTCCCATTCCGAACAGAGAAGTTAAGCCCGCCCGCGCCGATGGTACTGCAATGCAATGCGGGAGAGTAGGTCGCCGCCTTCTTTCACAGAAAACGGGAAATGGACAATAAAGTTGTCTGTTTCCCGTTTTTAGTATGTTGTAACGTCAAGAGGAATTATTTATGCAGTGGACCGACCGTATTCGTCAGGTGAAGATTTTGCTGGTGGTGATGGCAGTGCTGATTGCTGTTGCCTCATTGGTCGCGTCTCATTTTCTGACTCGTGACCTCTATGAGGAGGAGCACAAGAAGATGGAGATATGGGCGGAAGCCATGCGTGCCCTCAACGATGACAATGAAGATGGAGGCATGAATCTTGTGCTGAAGGTAATTGAAGATAACACCACAATTCCTATTGTTGTGTTTAACTCAATGGGCAATGTGGAGGTTTATCGCAACATTCGCCTGACAGGTCGAACTTCCGCTGACAGCTTACAGGAGCTTTCTTCCCTCGGAGAGCGCATGCGCCAAGCTGGTCGTGTTATTCGCATTCGTTTTGATGAGACTACACGTAGCAATTATATAGATGTGTGCTACGACGATTCCCTCATGCTCAAGCGTTTGGCAGTGTATCCTTATATACAATTAGGTGTGGTGCTCTTGTTTGTGGTCATCGCCATTTTTGCCTTGCTCACCTCGAAGAAGGCCGAACAGAACAAGGTATGGGTAGGGCTCTCGAAAGAAACCGCCCATCAGTTAGGCACACCCATCTCAAGCTTGATGGCATGGACAGAGATTCTGAAGGAGAATTATCCGCAGGATGAGCTGATTCCAGAGATGGATAAGGATGTGAAGCGACTTCAGCTCATTGCTGAACGATTTTCAAAAATCGGTTCATTGCCGGAGCCTGTGCCGTCGAGTTTGAACGAGGTGATGGACCATGTAATTGATTATATGGACCGTCGCACGTCGAACAAGGTGAAGATGGTGAAAGAGTTGCCTGCCGAAGATGTGGTGGTGCCCATCAATGCCTCGCTCTTTGAATGGGTGATCGAAAATCTGTCGAAGAACGCCGTTGACGCGATGGAAGGGGAGGGGACAATCACGTTGCATGTTGAGAAGAGCCAGCAGCGGGCCATCATCGAAGTGAGTGATACGGGGAAGGGTATCAAAAAGAAAGACCTGAATAGTGTGTTTACACCCGGGTTTACCACCAAGCAGCGCGGTTGGGGGCTCGGACTTTCGCTGGCCAAACGTATTGTCGAGGAGTATCACCACGGCCGCATCTGGGTGAAATCATCGGAGGTGGGACGTGGCACTACGTTTCGCATAGAACTGCCCATAGACAGGAATAAATGAGACTTTGGGTTAAAAAATGAACACTTTATTTTGTTATTTGCTCATTTATTCGTAACTTTGCAGCCCAATGTGTAGTATGGATACCTTTAAGATAGACCTGGAGCGGTTGGGCGAGGGCGTTACAACGCTCGAGTTCGGCATTGATGACAGGTTCTTTGAGGCAATCGATGCCCCTGACGTGAGGAGAGGAGAACTTCAAGTGCGGCTTGACATAGATAAGAATGTTGTCGGCTACGAGTTCCGTTTCCATACGGCGGGGGTTGTGTACATACCCTGCGACCTTTGTCTTGATGACATGGCGCAGACCATAGAGACGGAGAACCGGCTCTTGGTGAAACTTGGAGAAGCCTATAGTGACAATGATGATATTGTGATTGTTGACGAGAACGAAGGAATACTCGACACGTCATGGTTCATCTATGAGTTTATAGCCCTTGCCATTCCCATCAAGCACGTGCATGCACCTGGAAAATGCAACCCTGCTATGAGTAAGATGCTCGCAGAGCACAGCACTGCCCGAAGCAGTGAGGAGGAAGAGACAAAGGCCGTTGACCCGCGCTGGGAGAAATTGAAGAATTTAAAAATTTAAGAATTAAAAAATTAATAAGTATTATGGCACATCCTAAAAGAAGACAGTCGAAGACTCGTACACTTAAAAGAAGAACACATGATAAGGCTATAGCTCCTACGCTGGCAGTATGTCCTAACTGTGGTGCTTACTATGTTTATCATACCGTATGTCCCACCTGCGGATACTACAGAGGTAAGGTTGCAGTTATCAAGGAAACTGTTGAATAATCGATGGGAAAAATCAATGCGATAATCACTGGCGTGGGTGGTTACGTGCCCGATTATATCCTCAACAACGAGGAGTTGTCGCGCATGGTTGACACCACCGACGAATGGATTACCACACGCGTTGGTATCAAGGAACGCCACATCCTTACCGAGGAGGGCCTTGGCACGAGCTATCTGGCTCGTAAAGCTGCCAAGCAACTTCTTCGTAAGACAGGGGTTGACCCTGATACCATTGATGCTTTGATACTTTCCACGACAACGCCAGACTACAAATTCCCCTCTACCGCTTCCATTGTATTGGGTAAGCTGGGACTGAAGAACGCATTTGCGATGGATATTTCCGCCGCTTGCGCAGGCTTCATGTACACCCTGGACCTTGCCACATCAATGATTAAGAGTGGCCGTTGCAAGAAAATCATTGTCATTGGAGCCGACAAGATGTCGTCGATTACTGACTATACCGACCGTCAGACTTGTGTGCTCTTTGGTGATGGTGCCGGTGCGGTGCTTTTGGAAGCAACAGAAGAGGAAGGAGTAGGTGCTATGGACGCATTCTTCCGTACTGATGGCAAAGGACTCCCGTTCCTCCACATGAAGGGCGGCGGCTCGGTTTGTCCTCCCTCGCGCTTTACAGTTGATCATCGTTTGCATTACGTATATCAGGAGGGGCGTACCGTCTTCCGCTATGCTGTTACCAGCATGGGTGACGACGTACTTGAGGTTCTCAAGCGCAATGGCCTGACTAACGAAGATGTGAACTGGGTGATTCCTCATGAGGCAAATTATCGTATCATCGAGGCTGTGGCCAAGCGTGTCAATCTGCCCATGGAGAAGATTGTTGTCAACATTGAACACTACGGAAACACCAGCGCAGCTACAATTCCGCTTGCTATGTGGGACCATGAAGCAAACCTGAAGAAGGGTGACAATGTCGTGTTCACCGCTTTTGGTGCCGGCTTTACTCATGGAGCCTCCTACTTCAAGTGGGCTTACGATGGTGCGGAAATGGCTAAACGATAAAACTTCTTTATGCACAAAGCAGGTTTCGTCAATATCGTTGGAAATCCCAACGTAGGTAAAAGTACGCTCATGAACCAGTTGGTTGGTGAGCGTATTTCTATTGCCACCTTCAAGGCGCAGACTACGCGTCATCGTATCATGGGCATTGTCAATACCGATGACATGCAGATCGTGTTCTCAGACACCCCAGGGGTGCTGAAACCCAATTACAAGATGCAGGAGATGATGCTGGCCTTCTCGGAGTCGGCCTTAGCCGATGCCGACGTGCTGCTCTATGTCACCGATGTCGTTGAGAATCCGGAAAAGAACATGGATTTCCTCGAAAAGGTGCAGAAGATGCAGATTCCCGTACTGCTGCTCATCAACAAGATTGATGAACTGGCAACTGATACTAATACTTCTGGCAAATCTGGTACTTCTAGTAAATCTAAAACGAATAGTCAGACCAGGTTGACCAGCATTGTAGAAAAGTGGCACCAGCTGCTGCCCAACGCAGAGATTCTTCCTATCTCGGCCAAGAATAAGTTTGGTGTTGACATGCTTTTGAAGCGCATCAAAGAACTGTTGCCCGACTCGCCGCCTTTCTTCGACAAGGAGCAGCTGACTGACAAGCCAGCCCGTTTCTTCGTTTCGGAGATTATTCGCGAGAAGATTCTTCTTTACTACGACAAGGAGATTCCTTATAGTGTGGAAGTGAGTGTGGACAGCTTCAAGGAGACTGAACAACGCATCGACATCCATGCCGTCATCTACGTGGAGCGTGATTCTCAGAAAGGAATCATTATCGGACATCAGGGTGTGGCCCTGAAGAAAGTTGGGCAGGAGAGTCGCAAGGCATTGGAGAAGTTTTTTGGAAAGAAAATTAATCTTGAGACCTTTGTGAAGGTCGATAAGGACTGGCGCAGTTCCGAGCGAGAATTAAATCACTTCGGGTATAATCCCGAGTAATCTAGCAAGGCTAGAAATCCTTCATATAATAGAAAACAAATTAATTATGGGAAATTTAGTAGCCATCGTTGGACGCCCCAATGTGGGTAAGTCAACGCTCTTTAACCGTCTGACCAAGAGCCGTCAGGCCATTGTCAGCGACCAAGCCGGTACCACACGCGACCGTCAGTATGGCAAGTGTGAGTGGTGTGGACATGAGTTTTCTGTTGTTGATACAGGCGGATGGGTCGTGAACTCCGATGATATTTTCGAAGAGGAGATTCGCAAGCAGGTGCTTGTGGCAACAGAAGAGGCCGACCTGGTACTTTTCCTCGTTGATATTAAGAACGGTGTTACCGACTTAGACATGGACGTGGCGCAGATTCTGCGCCGTGCGAAGATGCCGGTGATTCTGGTTGCCAACAAAGCAGATGATGGTAAAGACCTTTATTACCAGTACGATTTCTATCGTCTCGGCTTGGGCGATCCGATGGCAGTCAGTGCTGCAACAGGTAGTGGTACGGGCGATTTGCTCGACGTTGTTGTCGCCCGTCTGCCCAAGGCTTCCGGTGAATTGATTGAGGATGGCATTCCCCGCTTCGCCGTTGTGGGCCGCCCCAATGCCGGAAAGTCGAGTATTATCAATGCCTTCATAGGTGAAGACCGCAATATCGTGACAGAGATTGCCGGCACGACACGCGACAGCATCTATACCCGTTATGACAAGTTCGGCTTCGACTTCTATCTGGTAGATACTGCCGGCATCCGCCGCAAGAACAAAGTTACTGAAGACCTTGAGTTCTACAGCGTGATGCGTTCTATCCGTGCCATTGAGAATAGTGATGTCTGTATCCTGATGATAGATGCTACGCGTGGCATCGAGTCGCAAGACATGAATATTTTCCAGCTTGTACAGAGAAACAACAAGAGCCTTGTGGTGGTGGTGAATAAATGGGACTTGGTAGAAGACAAGTCGCAGATTGCCATCAAGACTTTCGAGAATGCCATCCGTGAGCGCATGGCTCCGTTTGTCGATTTCCCCATCATCTTTGCCTCGGCGTTGACCAAGCAGCGAATTTTCAAGGTTTTGGAGACTGCCAAACAGGTATATTTGAACCGTACGGCAAGGGTGGGTACCACTAAGCTCAATGAGGTAATGCTTCCGCTTATCGAGGCTTTCCCGCCCCCCAGCATCAAGGGTAAGTACATCAAAATCAAATATTGCTCGCAGTTGCCGAACACGCAGATACCCTCTTTCGTGTTCTATGCCAACCTGCCGCAGTATGTGAAAGAGCCCTATCGCCGTTTCTTGGAGAACAAGATTCGTGAGAACTGGCAGATGACGGGCTGTCCCATCAATGTGTTTATCAGACAGAAGTAGGGCAAGAAGTTCTGTATATGTTTTTGAAAGATCATTATGTTAATGGAGTGATGCGGTTGCTCCCAGTGTTGTTTGTATTATGTGTAACACTGGGCTTCGTGGGGTGTTCGGAGAACGACCCAGGTGAAGTGGCAGGAAAAACCGCCAAGCAGTATTACGATTATTTACTGGAAGGCAAATACGAAGCCTGGGTTGACGGTCACTATCATTCCGACACCATCTCCAACGAATACCGTGAACAGTTGATTGTGAACGCTAAGATGTTCATGTTGCAGCAGAATCGCGAGCACGAAGGCATTCGTGAGGTGCGTGTGTCGAACAGTAAGGCCGACACTGCACATCACACCGCCAACGTGTTCATGGTCTTTGTCTATGGTGACTCCACCAACGAAGAAACCCTTGTCCCGATGGTCGAGCACAAGGGCCTTTGGTATATGAGATGAAGGTGGAGGGTAATGAAGAAAAGGGGAATGATTAGTTCCCCTTTCTTTCTTTTCTTACAACCGCTCTCATTTCCTTGAGTAGGTCGGAGGCGAAGATGAAATCGGTGAGCCGCTCGTTGGGCGAGTCCATAATGTCTGCGCTTACCCCCTTCCAATCAAGGTTCCCTTGGTAAATAAAGTTGATACTTTCGCCAATACCCATGACGGAGTTCATGTCGTGAGTATTAATAATGGTAGTGATATCGAAGTCGTGCGTAATGTCCGATAGCAGTTTGTCGATGACAAGGCTGGTCTTGGGGTCAAGTCCGCTGTTAGGCTCGTCGCAGAAGAGGTATTTCGGATTGAGCACGATGGCACGGGCAATGGCGACACGCTTCTGCATACCTCCCGAAATCTCTGCGGGAAACTTTTCCTCAGCTCCCACTAAGTTGACACGCTCCAGACACTCCATCGCCCGTTTTTTGCGGTCGCGCAGTGTCTTGTCAGAGAACATGTCGAGCGGGAACATCACGTTCTCGAGCACTGAGAGCGAGTCGAAGAGAGCTGCACTCTGAAAGATCATGCCCATCTCGCGGCGCATCATCACACGTTCTTGCTTGGTCATGCGAACAAAGTCGCGCCCGTCGTAGAGCACTTCCCCGCTGGTGGGGTCGAGCAGTCCCACGAGGTTTTTCATCAGCACGGTTTTTCCTGAACCGCTCTGTCCGATAATGAGGTTGGTCTTACCGTCCTCGAACACGGTGTTAATATCGTGAAGGACTTCCTTTTGTCCGAAAGCCTTGTAAAGGTTCTTGACTTCAATCATGAGAGCAGTTGCGTTAGGAAAACATCGGAAAACAGAATCAAAACCGAGGAGCAGACAACGGCATCAGTGGAGGACTTGCCAACCTCCACGCTGCCGCCCTCGACGGTGTAGCCAAAGAAAGAGCTTACACTGGCAATGATAAAGGCGAAGCACAGACTCTTGATGATGCTCATGTACATAAACCACTCATTGAACGAGTGCTGAAGCCCCAGCGTGAGGTCTTCTGCGGAGAGGATGTGCCCGATGAAGGCTGTGCCGTAGGCACCGAGAATACCCATTGTGGAAGAGAATATCACCAGGATGGGCATGATGGTAACCAGTCCGAGAATCTTCGGCAGAATGAGATATGAAGCAGAGTTCACGCCCATGATCTCCAGTGCGTCAATCTGTTGTGTGACGCGCATGGTTCCCAATTCCGAAGCGATGTTAGACCCCACTTTTCCCGAAAGGATGAGACACATGATGCTGGAAGAGAACTCCAGAAGCATGATTTCGCGGGTGGTGTAGCCTGATACCCATCGCGGCATCCACGGGCTCTGGATGTTCACCTTCATCTGAATGCAGATAACTGCTCCTATAAAGAACGAGATGAGCAGGACGATGCCGATGGAGTCGATGCCCAGTTGCGACATCTCCTTGACATATTGTTTCCAGAACATACGGAAGCGTTCCGGCCGAGAGAACGTGCGGCCCATGAGCATGATATAGCGCCCGAAGGTCTGTAGTGCTTTGGTGATAAACATGGTTATTCCGTCTTTTGATGGTGCAAAAGTAACCAAAATCCGCAAAAAAACTGCAATTATTGGCATTGTTTATGAAATAAAAGATGATATTCGGGTCTTTTTTCGTAATTTTGCGGTCAAATACGAAGAAAGATATGAAGATTACCGCCTTTTTTAAGAAAAGTTTCAAGAATGGAGAAGCAAGTGGGAATCATGGAGAACATGTGGAAGAAACTCCCCGTGAGTTGTCGCCAGAGCTGCAGGGGTCTCCCGATTGCTTAGTGATGCGCACAGAGGGGCTTGTCAAGATTTATGGCAAGCGCACGGTTGCCAATGGCGTTTCGTTCCATGTGCGGCAGGGAGAGATTGTAGGCCTGCTCGGTCCTAACGGTGCGGGCAAGACTACATCGTTCTATATGACCACTGGACTTGTCGTTCCCAATGCCGGACATGTCTATCTGAACGACGGCCACGACATTGAGGTTACAGACTTTCCTGTGTATAAACATGCCAAGGCAGGTATCGGATATCTGGCTCAGGAGGCTTCGGTGTTCCGTAAGATGACGGTGGAGGACAACATCCTCTCGGTGCTTGAGATGACGGGAAAACCCCGCGAGAAACAATTGGAAGACTTGGAACGCCTGCTGGTTGAGTTCCACTTGAATCATGTGCGTAAGAACCTGGGCGACCGCCTTTCCGGAGGTGAGCGCCGCCGTTGTGAGATTGCCCGCTGTCTGGCCATCGAACCGAAGTTCATCATGCTCGACGAGCCCTTCGCTGGTGTAGATCCTATCGCCGTGGAGGATATTCAGCATGTGGTATGGCGACTGAAAGACCGCAATATCGGTATTCTCATTACCGACCACAACGTGCAGGAGACCCTCTCCATCACCGACCGCGCCTATCTGCTCTTCGAGGGCCGCATCCTCTTCCACGGCAATCCCGAGGAATTGGCTGCCAACAAGATTGTGCGCGAAAAGTACCTTTCCAACTCCTTCGTGCTGCGCAAGAAAGACTTCCAAATGGTCGATGAGGACAAGCGTCGCCGCGAGGCTAATTTGCGTGAATAAATCACAAAATTCATCTATTATATTAGGTGATTACGTGGAAAATTTGTAATTTTGCAGCCCAAAAGAAAGGTGAGAGGAAAATCAACAAGAAAATCAGTAATAGAAAATACAAAAGATGAACATTTCATTTGAAGCAAAAGAAAAAGTAAATGGTCTGATGACCATCGTTGTAGAAGAGGCCGACTTTCAGGCCGATGTCGAGAAGACACTGAAGGATTATCGTCGCCGTGCCAACATTCCCGGCTTCCGTCCCGGCATGGCTCCCATGAGTATGATCAAACGCCAGTTTGGTCCTTCGGTCAAGATGGATGCCATCAACAAGGTTGTAGGACAGGAACTCTACAAGTATATTCAGGAGAATAAGATTCAGATGCTTGGCGAGCCGCTCCATTCGGAGCAGCTGGAACCCGTAGATATTGAGGGTCAGGCTCCTTATACGTTCAAGTTCGATATTGCCGTTGCTCCGGAGTTCAAGGCTGAGTTGACCGATAAGGACAAGATCGATTTCTATACCATTGCCGTTGATGACAAGCTCATCGACCAGCAGGTGGAAATGTATGCTTCGCGTGCCGGACGTTATGAGAAGGTGGACAACTTCGAGGGCAACGACATGCTGAAAGGTGACATTCGTGAGCTTGATGCCGAGGGCAACACGCTCGAAGGCGGTATCACCGTGGAGAGTGCCGTGATGATGCCTCAGTATATCAAGGTTGATGACCAGAAGAAGCTCTTCGACGGAGCCAAACTGGGCGACATCATTACCTTCAACCCCAAGAAGGCTTATCCCGAGAACCTTGGCGAGCTGACCTCTCTGCTGAAGATTACACGTGAGCAGGCAGAGGTTCTCACTGCCGACTTCAGTTTCCAGATAACCGAAATCAGCCGTTTCACCAAGGCTGAGGTCAATCAGGCTCTCTTCGACCAGACCTATGGCAAGGATGCCGTGAAGAGCGAGGAAGAGTTCCGCCAGCGTATCGGTGACGAGCTGAAGGCCCAGCTCGCCGTGAACAGCGACTATAAGTTCCTGGTTGACGTGCGCAAGTATGTTGAAGGAAAGATTGGTGAGCTGACATATCCCGATGCCATCCTGAAGCGTGTGATGATGCAGAACAACAAGGACAAGGATGCCGAGTATGTAGAGAAGAACTATGAGGGCAGCATCAAGGAACTCACATGGCATCTCATCAAGGAGCAACTCGTAGAGGCCAACCAGATCAAGATAGAGGATGCTGAGGTGAAGCAGGCTGCCAAGGAGCAGGCTCGCGCCCAGTTTGCTCAGTATGGCATGACCAATGTGCCCGACGAGTATCTTGAAAACTACGCTCAGGAGATGCTCAAGAAGCAGGAGAGCGTGCAAGGACTGCTTGACCGTGCCATCGATGCCAAGCTCACAAGTGTTCTGAAGACTGTTGTAAAGCTGAACGAGAAGACCGTTTCACTCGATGAGTTCAATAAGCTCATGGCCGAATAAGCCTCCTGTCAATAGAATTTTTTCTATAAGAATAACCCGCAGCTCGGGGAGTGTGGACATGAAGTCTTCGCTCCCTGAGTTTTTTTTCTTTTGTTGAAGAATAAAAAATATGCCGTAAGTTTTTTGGATTTCCCATTTTTTTTGTAATTTTGTAGTAGGAAAGTGAGGGAGAATCAGAAAAACGCCCTCGTGATTCCCTAAAAACATGACAAAACCCTTTGTTTTATGAACGATTTTAGAAAATATGCAACCCGCCACATGGGTATCAACGGAATGGTGTTCGATGATGTCATCAACACGCAGGCGCAGTACATGAACCCCTATATTCTGGAGGAACGTCAGCTCAATGTCACACAGCTTGACGTGTTCTCACGCTTGATGATGGATCGCGTCATCTTCCTTGGAACAGAAATAAACGACTATACAGCCAATGTCCTGCAGGCACAGCTACTCTATCTTGATGCCAGCGACCCAGGAAAGGATATCAATGTCTATATCAATTCGCCAGGCGGAAGTGTTTATGCCGGTCTCGGCATCTACGACACCATGCAGTTTATCTCCAGCGACGTGTCAACCATCTGCACGGGTATGGCAGCCTCGATGGCAGCCGTGCTGCTCGTATCGGGAAAGGAAGGCAAGCGCTCTGCACTGCCCCACAGCCGTGTGATGATTCACCAGCCACTTGGAGGAGCACAGGGACAGGCCAGCGACATTGAAATTACAGCACGCGAAATCCAGAAGCTAAAGAAGGAACTCTATACCATCATTGCAGAACACTCGCATACCGACTACGACAAAGTGTGGGCAGACAGCGACCGTGACTACTGGATGACAGCTGAGGAGGCCCGTGAGTATGGAATGATTGACAATGTATTGAAAAGGAAGTAAGTGTGAAGAAAGAATGTAATTTCTGTGGAAGAAGCGAGCATCAGGTAAGGCTTCTCATCACCGGTCTCAACGGATACATCTGCGAAGACTGTGCGCGGCAGGCGTACGATATCATCTGCTCGCAAGGACTTGAACCCGAAGAGAATAGGGGCAAGGCTGCGAAAGGAAAAAAAGCCTTTAAGATGAAACAAGTGCCCAAGCCTGCCGACATCAAGGCCCACCTTGATGAGTATGTTATAGGGCAGGATGAGGCGAAGCGCTTCCTTTCTGTGGCTGTCTATAATCACTATAAACGTCTCCAACAGCCCAAGGATGACAGTGGCGTGGAGATTGAGAAGAGCAATATTATTATGGTGGGGTCCACCGGTACGGGAAAGACCTTGCTGGCGCGCACCATTGCCAAGATGCTCGACGTGCCCTTCACCATTGTCGATGCAACAGTGTTCACCGAGGCCGGTTACGTGGGCGAGGATGTGGAGAGCATCCTCTCGCGACTGCTACAGGTGGCCGATTATCAAGTGGCTGCAGCAGAGCGGGGTATCGTCTTCATTGACGAGATTGACAAGATAGCCCGAAAGAGTGACAACCCCAGCATCACCCGTGATGTCAGCGGAGAAGGTGTGCAGCAGGGCCTGCTCAAGCTGCTTGAGGGAACAATGGTCAACGTGCCCCCAAAGGGTGGCCGTAAACATCCCGACCAAGACTATATACAGGTAGATACACGCAATATCCTCTTCATCTGCGGAGGAGCCTTCGATGGTATCGAGCGTAAGATCGCACAGCGCATGAACACCCATGTCGTGGGCTATAACTCCGTACAGAATGTGCGTAAGGTAGATAAAGGCGACCTGATGAAGTATATCCTGCCCCAGGACCTGAAATCTTTTGGACTCATCCCCGAGATCATCGGTCGCCTGCCTGTGCTCACCTATCTGAATCCCCTCGACCGTGAGGCACTGCATCGCATCCTCACTGAACCGAAGAATTCTATAGTAAAGCAATATGTGAAGCTGTTTGAGATGGATGGCATTAAGCTCACCTTTGCCAAGGAAGCACTCGACTATATCGTGGACAAGGCGGTGGAATATAAGCTCGGTGCCCGCGGACTGCGCTCCATTGTCGAGTCTGTCATGATGGATGCCATGTTCGAAGTTCCCTCGAAGAATGTTAAGACCTTCAAGGTGTCGCTCGACTACACCCAGAAGCAGTTGGAGAAAGCTCACTTTGCCGAGAGTTGAATCATCATACACCCCTCAATCCTATGACGACGAAAAATCTGAACCTTACAGAGAAACTGAAACATTATTTCGGCTTTGACAAGTTCAAAGGCGATCAGGAAGCCATTATTCGCAACTTGCTCGACGGCAAGGATGCCTTTGTTCTCATGCCTACAGGCGGTGGCAAAAGTCTTTGCTATCAACTGCCATCGCTCATTATGGAGGGCACTGCCATTGTTATTTCACCGCTGATAGCCTTGATGAAGAACCAGGTGGACGTTATCAACGGCCTGAGTGAGGAGGAGGGGGTAGCCCACTATCTCAACTCGTCGTTGAACAAGGCCGCCATCCAGCAAGTCATTGAGGATGTGCGCTCCGGGCGCACAAAGCTGCTCTATGTGGCTCCCGAGTCACTGAACAAGGAAGAGAATGTCGAGCTGCTCAAAGGAGTGAAGATCTCATTCTATGCGGTTGATGAGGCGCATTGTATCTCGGAATGGGGACACGATTTCCGCCCCGAGTACCGTAACATCCGCCCCACCATCAACAAGATTGGAGCGGCCCCCGTCATTGCCCTTACCGCAACGGCCACCGACAAGGTGCGTACAGACATCATGAAGAGTCTTGGCATTCTCGATGCGGTGGAGTTCAAAAGCTCGTTCAACCGTCCCAATCTCTATTATGAGGTACGCCCGAAGACCAAGGATATCGACCGCCAGCTCATCGTGTTTATCAAGCAGCATGCCGGCAAGAGTGGCATCATCTATTGTCTTTCCCGTAAGAAGGTGGAAGAGCTTGCAGCTGTGTTGCAGGCCAACGACATCAAGGCTGCCGCCTATCATGCCGGTCTCGACTCGGCGACCCGCTCGGAAACTCAGGATGACTTCCTGATGGAGCGCATCGATGTCATCGTGGCAACCATAGCCTTTGGAATGGGTATTGACAAACCCGATGTGCGTTTTGTCATACACTATGATATCCCCAAGAGTCTCGAAGGCTATTATCAGGAGACTGGCCGTGCAGGAAGAGATGGTGGCGAGGGACTCTGCATCGCCTTCTATGCTTACAAGGACCTGCAGAAACTCGAGAAGTTCATGGAAGGGAAACCCGTTGCAGAGCAGGACATCGGTTGGCAACTCTTGCAGGAAACAGCGGCCTATGCCGAGTCGAGCGTGTGCCGCCGGCGCATGCTGCTGCATTATTTCGGAGAAACCTACGACAAGGATAATTGCGGCAACTGCGATAATTGTCTGCATCCCAAAGAGAAACGAGAGGCAAAGAATGCCTTGCTCGTGGTGCTGAAAGCTGTGCTGGCGGTCAAAGAAAACTTCCGGCAGAACTACATCATTGATTTTGTCAAAGGGCGCCCCACCGACGATATTACCTCCCATAAGCATGACCAGCTTGAAGAGTTCGGTGCTGGAGAGGATGAGAATCCCAAGATTTGGAATCCTGTTATCCGACAAGCCTTGATAGCAGGTTTCCTGAAGAAAGACGTGGAAAACTACGGTATGCTCAAGGTGACAGCAGCAGGTAAGCGCTTTATCAAGTCACCGACATCTTTCATGATTGTGGAAGATACAGAATTCAAAGATGCCGACTATGAAGAGGCAGGTGAGTCAACAGGATCAGCCCTTGACCCGACGCTCCATGCCATGCTCAAAGACCTTCGCAAACAGGTGGCTCACAAGGCCAACCTGCCTACATACGTTATTTTCCAGGACATCTCCTTGGAGCAGATGGCAACGATGTATCCCGTAACCCTTCAGGAACTGCAGAATATTCAGGGCGTGGGAGCTGGAAAGGCCAAACGCTACGGACAGCCTTTCTGCGACTTGATTAAGAAACACTGCGAGGAGAATGGCATTGAACGTCCCGAGGAACTGCGTGTGCGTACCGTGGCCAAGAAGTCTATGCTCAAGGTGAAGATTATACAGAGCATCGACCGCCAAGTAGCACTCGATGATATCGCCAATGCACAGGGACTCGACTTCGACGAGCTGCTGAATGAGGTGGAGGCCATCGTCTATAGCGGAACAAAACTCAATATCGACTATTTCCTTGAGGAGGTGATGGATGATGATCATGTGGATGACATCTTCGACTACTTTAGGGAAAGTGAGACCGATGACATCGAAGTGGCCATGAAAGAACTTGGTCCAGACTATTCGGAAGACGAATTACGACTGGTACGAATCAAATTCCTTTCTGAGATGGCCAACTGATCCGTCGGGTTCAGTCAAGAAGAAAACAATTTTTTACAACTAAACAATCTGAATGAATATGGAAAAGATTATTGGACTGATTGATGCTCCGTTTACGCCCATGAAGGCGAATGGTGATGTGAATCTGGAACCTATTGCTGAGTATGCGGCCTTGTTGCAGCGCAACGGATTGAAGGGCGTGTTTATCAATGGCTCATCGGGCGAAGGCTATATGCTGACAACGGATGAGCGCAAGGCCCTGGCAGAGCGTTGGGTAAGCGTTGCTCCCGAAGGCTTCAAGGTAATTGTACATGTGGGCAGCTGTTGCTTGCGAGAGAGTCAGGAATTGGCGCGCCATGCCCAGGAGATTGGCGCATCGGCCATTGGCTCAATGGCTCCTCCCTTCCCGAAGATTGGACGTATAGAGGAACTGGTGAAGTATATTGAGGCCATTGCCTCATGTGCGCCCGCGTTACCTTTTTATTATTACCACATCCCAGCTTTCAACGGAGCTTTCCTGCCCATGCTGGAACTGCTGAAGGCTGTAGATGGCCGCATTCCAAACTTTGCTGGTATCAAGTACACGTATGAGAGCCTGTATGAGTATAACCAGTGCCGTTTGTACAAGGATGGGAAGTTCGATATGCTGCATGGACAGGACGAGACGATCCTACCCTCGCTGGCACAGGGCGGCATCGGTGGCACCACTAACTACAACGGACGTGAACTCGTAGGCATCATTGAGGCCTGGAAGAACGGTGATTTGGAAACTGCGCGTGAGAAACAGAATTTCTCGCAGGCTGTCATCAACGTCATTTGCAATTATCGCGGAAATATTGTTGGCGGCAAACGCATCATGAAGCTCATAGGCTTTGATATGGGGCCTAACCGTGTTCCTTTCCGTAACATGACGGACGAAGAGGAGCAAAGCATGAAGAAGGAGCTGGAGGCTATTGGCTTCTTTGAGAGATGCAATCGTTAGGTGGTCAAGAAGTCCGCTGAACAAGAATAGAAGAATATGGTGTACGTAGAGGTCATCCTGCCATTGCCCTTAGAGGGGATCTTTACCTATGCTGCGAGTGATGCACTTGCGGAAAAGGTGAAGTTCGGGGTGCGTGTACTCGTACCCCTTGGCAAGACCAAGACGTACACAGGACTGGTAGTGCGGCAACACCATAATCAGCCAGACTTTGAAGTGAAGGAAATCCTGGCAGTCCTTGACGGGCAACCGATATTGCTTCCTACCCAATATAAACTGTGGCAATGGATGGCCGACTACTACATGTCACCTTTGGGCGAGATTTTCAAGGCTGCATTGCCTTCCGGGCTCAAGGCAGAAGACGGCTTTCGCCCTAAAACAGAAACATGTATTGAATTGGCGCCTGCTTTCCAATCAGAGCAGGCGCTTCACATTGCTCTCGACATGCTCCGAAGAGCTCCGAAACAACAGAAGGTGTTGGAGGACTATCTGTATCTTTGTGGAGTGTGGAATGAGGAGTGTGGAATGAGGAATGAGGAGAGAGGAGAGAGGAGAGAGGTGAGAGTAGGGAGTAGGGAGGAGAGAGGAGAGGAGAGAGAGATTACGCGTGAAGAGCTGATGAACGAGAGCCACTGCACGGCGGCTGTGATGAAACAACTGGTGGATCGAGGAATCTTACAGGTGTATGAGCGGGAAGTGGGACGACTGAATCATGGCGGTGAACCCCATCCGGAGCACATCAAACCATTGAATGTTGCCCAGCAGGATGCTTATAACCAGATTCTTTTCCAGATGATGCGAAAGAATGTGGTGCTCTTGCATGGTGTTACATCAAGTGGCAAGACAGAAATATACATCCATCTGATTCAAAAGACCATTGATGAAGGCCGTCAGGTTCTTTATCTGTTGCCGGAGATTGCGTTGACGGTGCAGATGATGGAACGCCTACGCGCAGTTTTTGGCAATCGTCTCGGCATCTATCACTCGAAGTATAGCGATGCGGAGCGGGTGGAGGTTTGGCAAAAGCAGTTGTCAAAGAACCCCTATGATGTGATTCTGGGTGCCCGTTCAGCCGTGTTCCTGCCTTTTCAGCGGTTAGGCTTGGTAATCGTTGACGAGGAACATGAAACATCCTTCAAGCAGCAAGACCCCATGCCCCGTTACCATGCACGGAGTGCGGCGATTATGCTCGCAGAACTATCGCGATCCCAACAAATCCCGTCATCCACATACCCCAAGGTTCTTCTCGGTACTGCCACACCTTCGATGGAAAGCTATTACAATGCTCAACACGGGAAGTACGGTCTGGTTGAGCTTAAGACCCGCTATCAGGACATTGCGCTGCCAGAGGTGGAGGTGGTGGATGTGAAAGACCTTTACCGTCGCAAGATGATGAGTGGACCATTCTCGCCGCGCCTGCTTGGTGCTGTCAGAGAAGCCTTGGCTGCGGGCAAGCAGGCTATTCTTTTTCAGAATCGTCGTGGTTTCGCACCGATGGTCGAATGTAAGGTCTGCGGCTGGGTTCCCCACTGTCAGAACTGCGATGTCAGTCTGACACTGCATAAAAACCTGAATCAGCTGACCTGTCATTATTGTGGCTATACCTATACCGTTCCGACGGAATGTCCTTGTTGCGGTAGCACTGAACTGCGTGGGAAGGGATATGGAACGGAAAAGATAGAAGACTACATCCGTGATGTCTTTCCCGAGGCACGTGTGGCGCGCATGGACCTTGACACCACCCGCACGCGGAATGCTTATGAACGCTTGATTGGAGATTTCTCCAGTGGGCGAACCAATGTGCTTATTGGTACGCAGATGATTTCCAAGGGACTCGACTTCGACCGAGTTTCTGTGGTCGGAATACTTGATGCAGACAGCATGTTGAACTATCCCGACTTCCGAGCTTACGAACAGGCATTTACCATGATGTCGCAAGTGGCGGGACGTGCAGGTAGGAAAGGCCAGCGCGGGTTGGTACTGCTACAAACGAAGAACAAAGAATTGCCTGTGATACAGCAAGTCGTTGCCAATGATTTCTCTGCGTTTTATCAAGACATGCTGGAAGAACGTCGTATGTTCAATTATCCACCCTTCTGTCATCTGGTGTATGTGTATCTGCGTCATCGATATGAGGATGTTGTGGATTCCGGAGCCGTGTACATGGGCGGACTATTACGCCGGTGGTTTGGGAAACGCGTTCTGGGACCCGACAAACCAGCTGTAGCCAAAGTGAAGACATTGCATATCCGAAAGATTGTCTTGAAACTCGAGAATGGTATTGACCAGAATAAAGTTCGCGCTTTTCTGCGTCAGGCGGAGAAGTCCGTCATGGAAGAAAAGCGCTATGCCTCTTTACAGGTATATTACGATGTAGATCCTCTATAGAGAAAGAGCAATATTGTTTAACGATAAAAATTAGAAAGGAAGAAATGATGAAAAAGGTATTCTTGATGATGCAACTTACTGCGCTTTGCATAGTTGCACACGCAGGTGGTTTGATGACCAACACCAACTATCACATTGCTTTTGACCGTATGATGGCACGTGGTGCTACAACGGAGATCGATGGCGTATTCAGCAATCCGGCAGGATTGGTGTGGGGATACGAGGGATGGCAGCTCTCTCTGAACTTCCAAAAACCGTGGCAGAACCGTGACATTAAAACGCACATAGATGGTTTCTATGTTCCTTTTGGGAGTCCAAATGGATTGGTTGACTTCGATCAGAAGTTTAAAGGTAAGGCTTCTGCTCCTATTGTGCCAGCACTGTTCGCTGTCTATAAGCACGACCGCTGGGCAGTATCCTCGATGCTGGGCATCGTAGGAAGCGGCGGTTTTGTGCAATATGACGACGGCGTGCCCATGTTTACTGTTCCGTTGATTGCAAAACTGGGACAGGCCGGTGCTGTTCCGGGCAGTTATACTCTCGATGCTCAGATGAAGGGCAAGCAGTATATCTATGGCTGGCAGACCAACTTTTCTTACAAACTTCATGACAACTTCTCGGCTGCCATTGGTGTTCGTGTCAACTACTACGATGGTTACTACCGTGGGCATGTCGTGGCGACACCTGGTGCTGCGTTGGCAGCGGTCGTCGGGAATTCACCTCTCGTCAACCTACAGCTTAGCTGTGACCAAACGGGGTGGGGCGTAGCACCCATTGTCAGTGTCAATTATCACAAGGGTCCATTAACGCTTGCCGCACGTTATGAGTTCCGTACCGCTATCAGCACCAAGAACAAGACGAACAGGCTTATTGTCGGAATGAATGGAACCGATACAGATGTGAAGGCGATGGCTGAGGCTTATGGTAATGAAGCTACTATCCAGGGATTAAGTGCTCAGATGGGTGACATGGCGGGAAAGGTTGCTGCCTACTTGCCTAACGAGAAGACCCGTTACGACATGCCCGCGCTCTTTGTGCTTGCTGCGGGATATGAGTTTACACCGAAGTTGCGTGCTATGGTTGAGTACCACTTCTTCGATGATACGCATGCCAAGATGGGTGGCGATCGTCAGAAGAAGCTGAAGGACGGAACGCATGAGTTCTTGGCCGGTGTTGAATATGATATCAATAAGAAGTTCACGGTGTCTGCCGGCGCACAGCGTACTGATTATGGTCTGCGTGATGATTATCAGACCAACACGTCTTTCGCCTGCGATAGCTATAGCGTAGGTCTGGGCGGTGCCTATAACATCAATGAGCGCCTCCGTCTGAACGTCAGCTACTTCTGTTCCATCTATGATGACTATACAAAAAAGACATCAGCATACCAGGATACACCGTTCCCAGGCAGTGATGTCTATAGTAGAACCAACCATGTGGTTGGAGTCGGAATCGATTACAAGTTTTGACGGATTTCAATGACGCACTGATTAGAACGTCAGTTCGCAGCCTACACCGACCACTTGGTTGGTGCGTGTGAAAGAGTCGCTTATGAGCGGCTCTTTTGACGTTGTACGATCGTAGTGGTCATAGTTGGTCTGGAAATAGGCAGCCGAAAGTTTGACACGCTCGCTAACTTTGTATTCAAAGCCGAATCCCACGCTATAACTGTTCACTACGAATGACATGTCGTTCATGTAGTCATCGGTCAGTCCATAGCGGGTAATTTGTCCTCCGGCAGAGATGGTTAGCTTTTCGTTGACATCCCACTCGGCACCGGCAAGAATTTCGTAGCTGTCATGCGACAGTTTACTCTGTGATTCGTTGTACCAGTCAGCCTTTTTGTCGAAATAGTGGTGGAAACCTACGTTCAGACGTACATCATCAACGGGAGTCCACTGGGCACCCAATGTCAAGAGTGCAGGCATATCCTCGTTGACATCCTCCGCATCGCGGAACTTGTTAACGGCTTCAATCTCACTCGCCTCATTCACAGTAGATTCATTCTTCATGCGAATCTGGGTCTTGAACTCGTATTTGGCTGCAAGGTTAAAGCGCCCAATCTTGTAGTCGATGCCGATGACGGGGGCAAAGCCCATGCTTGTCTGATTGCAGAGCAGGTTCACACCTTGTGAGTATTTCTGAAGGGAATTCAGGCTTGTCCTGGCACCCTCAAGCTTTGCCTTCGTTTCAGCAAGCTCTGCAGGAACTTCAACACCGGCATCCTGATACTGTGCGATACCGGCATTCACCTGAGAAAGACGTCCGTCAACGGTTACGGTCGCACTTTGAAGGAAACCTCCAAAATCCACATAGCCGCCTGCGGTGTTTACCATGATGTTGTTGAGTTTAGCCCTGTAGGTGGCATCTCCGTATAGGAAGCGGATACCACCATATACAGAAAGGTTCTCTTTGACCTTATAGGCAGCTCCCAACTGAATACCGTAATAATACTGACGACCTTCCATATAGCTGTCCATGTCATAGCCAGTGGCACCAAAGGAGCTCAGTTGATGGGCAATGGCGCCTACCGTGCTTTCGAAAGAGCCTAAACCATCTTTAAACTCACACTTACCGCCGCCACCAGGTACGGAGAAATTGAACTGCCAACTCCAGTTACCTTTATTGTATGCTGCCTGAAGGGAGGGGATGAAAGGAGCGTCGGCAACGCCTTGGAATTCCTTCGTTGTTGCACCGTGATTCTTGCGGCCAAGTGCAAAGACGGGGTTGGTAGAAGTTACGGTACGTGTCTGGTGTGCGTACTGCCAGTTGATACCGAGGTGGAAACCTTCGTTTAAGAATGCAACACCCGCCGGGTTGCTGTAAACTCCGTCAAGTCCGATAGCAGCGTCGCGCGCTGGATTGCGGAGAAATGAAATGCTCTGATTTGTGTTTGTTAAAATGCCACCTGCAAAGGCGGTGTTACCCATGAATACGATGGCTGCAATAGCCAGTTGAAATCTTTTCATCTTAAATCGTGTTTAAAAATCGGCTGCAAAGGTATGCCTATTGTTCTAAATATCCTAATAAACCTTTAATTTTTTAAGCTCTATTAACTAAAAAGTGCTCATTATATGCACAAAACGTGCAATCTGTGCAAGAAAATTGCACAGATTAAGTGTGTTTTGTGTCAAAAAGAAGTTAAAGGGTTTTGGGCTTCTCTGCCTCCTCCTTTTGAAGGGTAGGGTAGGATACGCGCGTGTGGTAGATGTTCTTTAATCTGTCAATGAGTACCTGTTTGGCTTGTGCAATGTCGTGGAATGTGATGGGGCAGTTGCGGAAGTAGCCTTCAGAAACCTGGGTGTCAATAAGGTGCTCAACGAGTTGCGAGATGCTCTCCTCGGTGTATTCTTTCAGAGAGCGCGATGCAGCCTCGACCGTATCAGCCATCATGAGGATGGCTTGTTCACGGGTGAAGGGATTGGGACCAGGATAGCAGAACGGAGTCTTGTCGATGACTTCATCCGGGTGTTCGTTCTGGTATTTGATATAAAAATACTTGGTAAGTCCTTGGCCGTGGTGGGTCAGAATGAAGTCTTTGATGATATTGGGCACGTTATTCTTATCTGCCAGGCGCATGCCTTCTGTGACGTGGCTGATGACAATGCGTGCGCTCTCCTGATAGGGCATGTTGTTGTGAGGGTTGTGACCGGCCTGGTTTTCTGTAAAGAAGACGGGATTTGCCATTTTCCCAATGTCGTGATACAAGGCTCCTGTACGCACCAGCAGGCTATTGGCCTCAATCTTATTGGCAATCTCCGCGGCCAGATTTCCGACGGTGATGGAATGCTGGAAAGTTCCTGGAGCAATCTCACTGAGGTCGCGCAACAGTCCTTTGTTCGTATTGGATAGTTCGAATAGCGTTACATCCGAAATGAAGCCAAAGGCTTTCTCGATGATGTACATCAAAGGATATGCCAGTAACAGCAGGATGCCGTTGACAATGAAGTGGGTGTACATGTCACGGTCGATGTCCATGACGTTGTTGTTCTGAATGAGTTGTAATGCCAGATAGACAGCCGAACTTGCCAAGGTCACCAGGATGGCCGTCTTGAACAGCTGGGAGCGTTTGGTGAGTTCGCGCAGGGAGTAGATGGCCACAAGTCCTGCAATGAGTTGTACGATGATGAACTCGTACTGGTATTTGACGATTGCCGCGCAGGTGAGCACCATGATGGTATGTGAAATGAAAGCCGTGCGTGAGTCTGTGAATACACGGATGAAGATGGGCACCATGGCGAAGGGAATCATATAGATGCTGAATACGTTGTGAGAGACCATCAGCGACACAAAGATGGGGAAGATGGTGATCATGACGTAGAGCATCGTGATGCTACGCGGCTTTTCAAAATAGTCGTGGCGGAAGAGCGACAGGTAGATGGTGAAGAGTGTGATGAGAATCGATACGTAGATGAGCTGTCCGAGAATGGTTGTTGTAATCTCATTGGAAGCTGATGTGCGTCGTTTCATCTCTCGTTCAAAAGAGTTGAGCACGCGGTAGGTATAATCATTCACGATTTCGCCTCGGTCAATGATTTTCTGTCCGCTCATCACCATGCCGCTGGCTGTTGAGATACTGCTGAGCACGTCGTTCTGTTCCGTCTCACTGCGCTGTTTGTCGTAGGTGAGGTTGGGGTCGATGAAATTATTCAAGTCACAACGCTGTAGTATCTGACGGTATTGGCTCAGCACATTGTCTTGAAAAAGCTGTTCGTAGGCCGAGCGGGTGGAGTAGATGCAGTTGATGGGGATGCTTTGCGCTTCTTTTCCGTTGACAACTCGCACCATTTTCGTGGAGTCTTTGGATATGTCGTTGTATTCGGGCGCATTCATGATGCCGGCCTGATAGAGCCTGTGAAGCCTGTCAGCAATCACAGCCTTGGTGGTTGGGGGAACCCCGGGGATTCCGTCCTTGAATTTTTTATAGAAAGCGGCAATCTTCTTCTGCTCTGTCTCCTGATTGTAGTTATAATAAGGCTGGAAAGTTCTTAATAGCGAGTCTTGCTCATGCTTCAATGCTTCGTCGCTCTTATAGATGGGAAAATCGAATTTTGCGATGAAAGAGCCATACATCCACGGGTGCCCTATGTCGTAGCGGAATTGTTGTCCTTCGCTGCGAGGCATGAACCAGACAATGATGATTACCGAGATAATGACCAATACGGTTCTGGTCATGATGTTGCGCCAAT
>JAFSWU010000102.1 GCA_017444365.1 Prevotella sp. | reverse complement strand
TCGAAGTAGCAGGGATACGGGTTACCGATGAGGTTCCAAGAACGGTTCTGCGGGAACTCGCTCACGTACTCTGCCAGCTGAACGTCCACGTTGTCGTTGGCGAAGATGTTGTTCTTGTTCGTGTTCTGGATAGCATCGAAGAAGAATCCATCGTAGTTGCGGCCGTTGTAGCTCGGGCTCTGGAGGATGTAACCCTGTCCGGCTACCAGGATGCTGTCAGCAGTCATGTCAACCCATGTGTTGTCCATGTCGCTGGCGGCACGCTTCACACCGTCGTACTTGCGGATGACAAACGGATTGTCGGCCAAGTCGCGGCGGATGTCGCTCACCTTCACGTCGAAGGGCAGTGAGAAGAATGTCCACTCATTGGTTCTGGTCCACAGGTCAATCGACACGTTGTCGGCACGGAGGTTGGCGTTGTTCACCAGTGTTCCGTGAGCCACGGTGCTGTGATAACGACGCTCGTTACCGCCCCAGTTGTAGTCGCGGTCGATGTTCGGATCGAATACGATGCAGAAGTTGTTCATTGAGAGTGTAGCGTTGCCATTCACCTCAAGTCCACCATAGCGGTGATTATTCCACAGAGTCATCGTTCCAATCTTGACATTGGGCTTGTAGATAGCGGGGATGGTCTGAGGCAGATTCAGCGTGTAGGTGCCGTGAGTGACATTGATGTCCTCGGGCAGGATGTTAGAGCCTTCGATATTGAACCCGTTCCAGTAGTCTGCGTTCTGATAGAATTCAACAGAGATGCTGGGAACGGTCAACGTACACTGAGACTCATATCCACCCATAATCTCACCGTCAACGATGGCCGGTTCTGCCACGGGGCATACGATGTTGGTCAGGTTGTAGCAATCATAGAAGACACCCCAACCCATGTACTGCAAGTTCTTTGGCAGGACGACCTTCGTGAGGTTCTCGTGGTAGGAGAAGTAGTCATTCTCGATACGTGTCACGTTGGTCTCGGAGAGGTCAACGCTGACGAGTTCGTTCATCTCACGGAAGTACTCCATGTCGTTCTCGTTCAGGTTACCACTCACCTTGATGTTGCGCACGTTGCTGAAGTCTCCAGCCTCGGCGATCACCTTCTCGGCGAATGTTCCAGCAACGTCAACATAGATGTCGAGTGAAGAAACGGTCATGAGACTTCTGAAGTCGTCAATCTGATACAGAAGGTCATCCACGTCGTAACGGTTCAAAGTAGCGTCGTCGATACCCTGCTGAATGTCGCTGATGAAGTTCTGGACCTCCATGCGGACATCCTCTTCACCACGACCCTCGTCAACCAGCTGCTGCAGAACGGCGAGACCATTCTTCAGGACGTAGTAGTTGGGCGTGTACTCAGCATCCTTACCAAGGTAGTAGAGACGGAAGTTCGTGAAGGCAGCCCAGGTGTCGCCAGCGGCTTTGTGGGTCTTCCAACCGAATGTGAGTTCTCCATCCTCGTTGACGTAGCAACGGATGACGTTTTCGTACCAGGGCGACTGTGCGGTCAGCTCTTCGTCAATCTCGCCATTCTCGTTGTAGCGAGGCAGAGCAAAGCGCTGTGCCAGAGCCTCACGGTTGTTAGCAATGTAATAGGTCAAAGCCTCATTGCCGTCGATGCTGTCATTGGATTCGCCAACAATCACTGGGTACCATCCGCCGAACTCGTTATAGACAGACAGAAGCTCTCTCTCCCAACGGTTCTCGGGCAGAACGTAAGGACTTGCGATAGCGTTGTCGTTATCGTTGGCATAGAGGTAAGGCATGCGGTCGTAATACTTCGTGTAGAGAGCATTGCGAACAGCCTCGTCCTCAGAGGCAAAGCCCAGTTCAAGGTTCACTCGGTTGTTGCTCAAGCGAGCGATACCCTGTGCATGAATCTCATATACACCTTCAGGAAGCATGGTGCCGTCGGGCAGGCCTGCAATGGTCTGAGAGATGTTGAAGTTGCTGCGGGATGCGCCGTTGATCACCTCTGTGGGAGTTGCATCCCAGTTGGAAGTACCACACCATCCCTCACCGATGTTGTACTCGATACTCAAGGTAGCCGAGTTGCCTTCGTTCTCAGAATCCCAGCCATTATAGCCCTGGAACTTCGGATTCTTGATGAGGAAGGTCAAGTCATACGGATAGTTACCATTGTTGAAGTCAGGAATCTGGAGATTCTCGATGATCTGGTTAACTCTCTCGATGTAGCTCGGGATGTTTTCAGGAACATAGGTGCCATTTTCAAGGATGTCTTGCAACTCACTCTGAACATTGAAGGCAGCCTGGAGGTTCTCCTCGCGAGCAGTCTCTCCGTACTTGTCAATAGCTTCGTTCAAGCGAGGCTGTAGAGCCATCAGCTGGTCGAAGTCGATGACACCCCATGTAGCGCGCATGATCACGTTGTCTAAACGGTCGTAAGCCTCAATCATGCTTGCAACCACCATCTCGGCAAGAGCCGTGTTACCTTGTGCCACAGCATCATTCAGCTCCGTCTTGAGAGCGGCCGGCATGGGCTTCTCAGCAAGTTTCTGAGCCTGTGCGATGATGTTGGTAAGCGGTACGGCATAAGCGTCAGCGTCGTTGCCAACGTAGATGAGCTGTACTTCGTCGAAGAGCGTCCAGCCCCTACCGGCAACAAGTGCGTTCTCAGCCTTGATACCGAAGTTCGTGGCCTGGTTCTTCTTACCAATGAAGTTGAACTCTACCTTATAGTTGTCGGCATACTCAGGATGTGTGAACAGATAGTCGGCGGCGAATACTCCGTTGGGGATGTATGCCTCAACCTCTGTAGAATCGGTCACGAGCTTGAAGTCGTAAGGATATTCCTCAACAAGACCGCCACCAGACTTGCGGGTAGATCTTGTCAAGTCGTCGTAACCGGCAGCGATAGCTTCAATCTCGTCGCGAGTATAGGTCTTCGCGCAAACATTGGGGAATGCCTGCTTGAGGTTGTTGGCATAGAAGAATGCGTGAACCTCGTTGTCGCCCTTGTCCTCACCATTGTACTGGTTCCAGATGGCCCATGCCGTAGCATCGTCGGTACGGTAGAATCCGTGCGTCAGGATGCGGTAAACACCGTTCTCAGGCAGGGTAATCATCTGGTGGATGTTGAAGTCGTAGCTCCAAGCCTCCATGATACGGTACAGGTCAGGATTGCCCTGAGTGGTCTCGAACCATCTGGGTCTCTGGTTCGCATTTCCGTAGTCATTATAGGCTTGTTCAACAATCCAACCATTGAGCGTTCCACCCTGTGTGTAGTAGTCAGGATTCTTGATGACCTGAGCCGTCAGGTCAGTTCCAGGCAGGAGCTGGTCTTCAATCGGCTGAACGGGCTCCCACTCATCACTTACGTAGTAGAGGCGGAAGTTGGTCATCGGTGCCCACATGTTGGCTCTGGTGTTGTTACCCTTCCAACCGAAGGTTATCTCACCACTCTCGTCAACATAGAAGCGAACCACATTGTCATACCAAGGTGACTGTTTCGTCAACTCTTCGTCAATCTCACCGTATTCGTTATAGCGGGGAGCGGTAAGACGCTGTAAGACTGCCGTTATGTTGTTAGGCACGTAGTATTGGCGGAGTTCACCGGTTTCGGGATCATAGTCACCGTCATGAACGATTGCATACCAAGAACCGTTACCTTGTGTGGCGAAGATGTCTCTCTCAAACTCGTTGGCAGGAATTGCATACGGGTTAGCCAAGACTGTCTTCTGATCGTTGGCATAGAGACAAGGCATATTGTCGCCATACTGCTCATAGACTGCTGCGCGAACAGCCTCATCCTGATCGGCAAAGCCGAGTTCAACGTTCGTATTGTTGTCGCTATAGCGTCCAAAGCCCTGAGCATGCAACTCATAGGTTCCTGCGGGGAACAATGTACCATCAGGAAGGCTATTCAAAGTCTGTGTGAATTCGAAGGATCCATTTTCATCATTTGCCCATGCCTCTGCTATTTGATTTTGTGAATATACAGTAGCATTGACTGCGCTGGTATGATACCAGTGCCATTCGTTACCGCTATCTACGAACTTCGGGTTCTTGATAGCGAAGGTGAGGTCATAGGGGAATGCCTTCTTGTTGAAGTCGGGAACCATCAGGCTGTTCACCATCATGTCAACCTTTTCAACGAAGTAAGGAATTCTCTCTGAATCGACAGAACCTTCGTCCAGCACATTCTGAATAACCTGCTGTAGAGACATTGCATCTGAGAGAGTTGCATCAGATGTCTTCTCTCCGTAGGTCTTAATGGCCTCGTTGAGCTTGTCTTGTACAGCAATCAGGGTGCTATAGTCATTGATACTTTCCGTTGCGAAGGCGATTGCCTCGTTCAAACGGTTGTAAGCATCGAGCATAGCTTCACCGTCATGTGAATCCATAGCCTTCTGGCCTACACTGATAGCTGAATTCAGTGCGTTTTTTGCTTCATATGAAGAGGGCTTTTGAACCAAATCCTCAGCCTGTGCAATCAGGGCTGCAAGGGGTTCTGCAATGATGTCTGCATCACCACCCTCATAAATCAGGGTCAGTTGGTCGAAGATAGTCCAACCAATGCTATTGGCGGGAACACCCACGTTCTCAGCCTTAATACCGAGGCGGAGGGGCTGGCCCTCTTGTCCTACGAATGCGAACTCCATCTTATAGCTCTCCTGATAAGGATCGTGTGTGAAGATGTAGTCAGCAGCATATACGCCATTGGGAATGAAGAGAGAGTTAGGATCATCACCATCATCTGTACGGCCATTGCCTTCTACGAGCAGGAAGTCGTAGGGATACTGAGATACGAGACCACCGCTTGACTTACTTGCGTTGAGGGTAGCCTCGTCGTAACCACCGCCAATGTCTGTTCCTTCAGCGATACCGGTGATCTCATCGAGTGTATAAGTTCGGTTGCAGATGTTGGGGAATGCCTTCTGCAGCTGGTCGGCATAGAAGAAGGCGCAGATGGTGTTGTCACCAGTTGTTCTGCCTGCTTCGTCAGCCTCTTTCCATATAGTCCAGGCGTTCTTGTCGCCCTGGCAGCAGCGGTAGAAACCGCGAGTAGAAACACGGTATGCACCGGTCTTCGGGAGCACGATGTCCTGGTGGATATTGAAGTCACCGTTCCAGCGCTCCATCACACGGGGAAGATTTGAGTTGAACCACATGGGAGCACCATAGCTGCGGCCGTTGTTGCCGTAAGCACCGTTTTCAACGGTCCAGCCAGCAAGTGTACCACCATCGCTATAGAAGTCGGGGTTCTTAATGAAGCCAGCTGTGATGTCGGTGCCGGGCAGAATTTCTGCTGCGAGAATCTTCAGAACAGTCTCTTCATAAAGCTTTTCGAACCACTCCATGCCATCAGTTGTAAGCATCTCGGTGGTGATCTCCTCTTCAACGGGTGCCAGCTCAGATGCATGGTCATACCAATTTTGAGCTGTGTCGAGCAGCCAGTCTTTCAAGGTTGCAGCACCATCATACTGCTCTACGTAGTCGTTCATAACACCCATATTCTCTGCAACAGGATTACCGTAGAAGATTTCCTGTTCGTTGTCGTACCATTCGCTGAATGTGCGCCAAGCGGCTACGTTGTCGCGGAGAGCCTGAAGGGCAGCGATGGGAGCGGGGTTGGCCAGCTCGGCAATAGCGTCCTCAATAGTAGCGATGTCATCAACAAAAGCGATGGCTGTGCCTACGGCGTCGAAGTAAGACTGTGTGTAGGTAACGTCAGCAGCAAACTCGTCGGCCCAGTTCTCAGGAACGGTCATGCGGATAGCCTCCTTATAGGAAGCCTCGAGGTCGTTGCCGAGGTATTCGAGTTTGAAGTCGCGATATACCATCCAGTGGTCACCATGACCTTCGATAGCATCGGCAGTCAGAGCAATACGGATGTCTCCATCCTCAGCCATGGGGAAGTAGAGCTCGTTCACACCGTTGCCGGCGTTGAACCAGTTGTTGGCCTGTGTACGGTTGTTCACAACAGAAGTAGCTACGTGAGCGAGTTCCACCTTGTAGTCGCCTGCAGAGAGATAAGCTTGATGTCCCTCACGGCTCAAGGCTACAGCGGTGAGTTTGTAGAGACCTGCGGGCAGGTTGAGAGTCTGTTCAATAGAGTAACCAGAGAGGTTCCAGAATTCAGCGCACTTGTTATTAGCGTCAAATGCATTGGGCTTACCCTTTGGAGTATCCCATCCATTGATACTCTGATATGGAGCGGGATTGACGATGTACTTATCGGTCACATCAACAGGAGACTTCGCTGTAGCAAAGCCTTCGAGCATTTCCTTCAAGATCGCAATCTGCTCGTTGATTTCGTCGAGCGTTGCGCGTACATTATTATATATGTTCAGAGCCTCGGTCACGTCGATGCCATTGGCCTGAGCCTTCTCAATCATCTCCTTCAGAGCGGGAGCAGCAACAGAGTAGATCTCGTTGGCCTCGTTGAATGCGTCAGCATCGAAGAACATCCACTTCACACCATCGGCAAAATAGTTAGGATCACTCTCGTCAACATAGTTGATATCCCAATAGGTAGCGTATGTGGGAGTGGCGGCATTGCTGTAGTGCTCGGGGTTCACACCTAAGGCGCAACCATCGATGTACATGCCGTTGGGGTCGTCAGCGGGAACAGTAATCAGGTAAGTACCGTCATCCTGCTTGGCAACCGTCCAGTTCACACGCATATTCATAAAGTGACCGGCGGTACCGTCAGAGAAGCAGGTACTTGTAGAACCAGACTTGCCATCGGTGTTGATACGGGCTACCCAACCCCTACCACCAGCATCGGCAGACCAGAGGTAGTAAGTTCCATCGGGCAGAGTAGTGCCTTCCTGCGGGTCGTTTCTGAACTGATAGGTGAACGGCTTGTTGCCGCTTGCATCGTTCTCGAAATCAACTACGCATGACTGCGTTGCCCAAGCCTCGCCCTTGGAGAGGAACTTGTCGGTAGCAACGTTGTAGATATAGAGACCATGATTGGTCTGGAATTCTGCGGGATAGTTTGCAATCTCAGGCTTCTGTCTCTCGCCTTCCTCAATAATCACAGGCTCTTTGACAAGCGTAATCTCCTGAGAAACGGTTTCACCGGCAATAGCCATGAGCTGCATGGTAATTGATACGTAACCTGGGCATGTGATTTCTACCATGTACATACCCTCGTTCTCAACTTCCACGCTATAGAAACCATTGGCGTTCACTACTGTGGTAGCAACCACCATTCCTTCTTCATTCTTCACAACCACCTTTGTTCCAGCGGGAATGGTTCCGTCAGCAGACTTCACGCTTCCCATGATGGTAGCAACCTCGGGAACGATGGGGCCAGGAGCGTCTGTGCCCAGGTATTCGAGCTTGAAGTTACGCCATACCATCCAGTGGTCACCCGTATTGTAGTCAGCGGTCAAACCAATCTCCACATCCTGGTCGCCGTCAAGCGCAAACTCAAGCGTATTCACGCCATTGCCCTCGTTGAACCATGTATTGGCACTTGAAAGTTGGTTGACATCAGAGCTTGCAACAGTCACGAGGTTCACTGTATTGTCGTTGGCAGAGAGTGTTGCCACCATGTCAGTGCGGGTGAAAGCTACGGCAGAAAGCTTGTAGCTACCAGCGGGCAAGCCTGCGATGGTCTGCTTGATAGAAGCACCGCTTACATTCCAGAACTCTGCACAGTTATTGTTGGGATTGAATGTAGCACGACCAGAGATAGACCAGCCATCGGCATTTGCAACCGGGTTGGCATTAACAACGTAGACATTGGTAAGGTTGATGGCACCCGTCACCTCGATGCTGGCAATGAAGTTCAGGCCGGCAGCCTTCACTTCCTCGGTGAGCGACTGGAGTGTTGCCGCATCAACGGCAGCGTCGGCAGAAGCTCTCAAGTCATTGATGGTAGAGACAAGCGCATCGGCTGCCCCATTGTTATCGGTGAACTGATTCTTCTGTTCTGCAAAAAGCGATACATACAACGCTTTTTTCACGAATTCTTCATACGCAGCCTGCACAATCTTGGCCTCTGCTACAGCTTCGTTGATTGCTGCAATGGCAGCCTCATACTCTTCGGCTGTAGCGTATTGCTGGTTGTATTTGCGAACTGTAGCATCCAGCACATCCCACATGGCAGAGGGGAGGTTGCCCAGATTGTTGACGGCGGTGATGGCATTCTGCAACTGTTCGGCATAGACATCGAGGTTGGCAGCACCGTAGTAGGTCAGGCGTGCATTGTCGAAGACCGTCCAGTCGGCACCTACCTGCTCGGTGCGCTTCACACCGATGGTGAGGGTTCCGTCGGTGACAGGAATCATATCTGTCACGTTGCCGGCATGCAATCCGTCGGCAATCTCCTGCATGGCAGTCTGGAAATTAGAGGTAGATGTGGTGTTGGCAAACGGAGTCTCTACGCTGTTGCCGTAGATGAAGGTTGTACCGTTGGTGCCATAACCGGCGATAGAGAATTGATACAATCCGTTGGGAAGTCCCTGAATGGTCTGACTGAAGTCAAACGTGTTGTTCCAGAACTCGCAACCGTAGTTAGAGAGGTTTCCGTTGGGACCGCCGATGGTGGAGTTTCCACCGCTCTTGGTGAAAGCCCATGCGCCGTTGCGCAGGTCGTTGCGGTTGAAATTGGGAGCGGTGATGAGGAAGGTAGCGTCAACGGGGTTGTCGGCACTGGCCGCATCCATCTGTTTCCGTTTGTCAGCAAGGTATGAGTCTAAAGAGATGAAAAGCCATTCATCCGGCTGGTCGTTCAGGTCAACCACGCCTTCATCGTTGGCAGCAAGATACTGTCCATTATCATTTCCGATAGAGTATGTTCCACTTTCGTTCTCGCTGATAATCCATCCTACGGCATTTCCGTCATTGTAGGCACCGTTCAGGTAGTAGGACTCACCACCGTTGCTCACCTGTGAGTTGATGGTGTAGGTGCCGTCTTCCAGGATGGCGAGCTGATAATCGAGTCCGTAGTCGCTGACCACAGCATGTGTTCCCCAGTTGGAGCCGGCAGCCAGATACTGGCCGGTCTTCACGTTCTGGATGAAATAGGTTCCTTCGGAGATGGGAGATACAAAGACTGGTCCTATAGCCGGACCGATGATGATTTCGCCGCTTTGTCCGGATTCGAGCGTAAGTCCACCAATAAAGAGATGGGGCATCGAACCGGAGCCGGCATTGGCAGACTGATAGCCCACTGAGATGTAACCGGTGGTCTCCTCAGCCAGGACGATGGCAAGTGCCTCTGTCGTCCATGAGCCAACAGGATAGGTGGTGGCATTGAAGAGTTGTTCCGTTCCGTCATTAGAAATAAAGCCGAAAAGGCTCTTTGCAATCGACCCTGAGCCACCAGCATTGTAGATGCTCGCAATCAGGGTGTAGGTTCCAGCGGGAAGGGTTACTTCCTGCACATACTGAACGGTACCACCCCAAACAGCCAACAGGCCGAGGGCGTTACCTACAGCAGAACCTTCTAAGTTAGAACCCGGGGGAACAAAGCCAGGGCCTCCGAGCCATACGTCGGAGCCGTAGGCAAAGAGCCCCGCGGCCTTGGTGTCGCCATTCTCGACATTCCATTGCCAATCCGGCACTTCCTGCATTCCGTAGTAGGAAGTACCGTTTTGAGCCATGTCTTTCTCGTAGGTACAAATACCTACTGATGGCAGCGCACCCTGAGAGAAATCGGCATTTGTCAGATACGACGCTACAACGCCGTCCTGTGCCCAGACTCCCGTAGCCAACATGATGGCTAACAGAGTCAGCATGAGTTTCATTTTTCTCATAATAAACGCTTTTTTAGTTAATAAATTGTTATATAAAAATTGAGTTCACGTGGATTAACGTGGGTATATTCCAACAGGTTTCCAACAAGTGGTTAGCTACGCCCTGTACATATTTATGGGCATAAGACTGTTTAGGTTACAATGTAGTCGGGTCAAAGATACAAAGTTTTGTTGAAACTACAAAATAAAAATTAAACTTTTTTGTGTTTGCATGGATTTTCTACCTGGGGGAAAGCTGCTAAATGATTCCGAACTGATGGAGGAAGATGGCCAGGATGCACAGCGGACAAACGTAGCGGACAACGAACAGCCACGCTGAGAAGAAGGTGGAGCGCAGGGTTCCCCAATTGGTGAACTCGTTGCGGATGATGTGACGCGGTACATACCAGCCCACGAACAGACACGTCAGCAACGACCCAAACGGCAACAGAATCTGTGCCGTGAGATAGTCGCAGAAGTTCAGAAACTCCATTCCGAAGAGCTTCAGACTGTCAACCGCCCCCATCGACAGGCTACAGAAGATGCCGATGACGCTACACACAATGGTTTCAATCCATGCTCCTTGGCGGCGGGTGATGTGCAGTTCCTCGTAGAAGAAGGCCGTGCCAATCTCGTGCATGGAGATGGTGGAGGTGAGAGCTGCCAGTGCCAGCAGACCATAGAACAAGATGCCGATGACATACCCCACCACGGGCACGGCGGCGAAGGCCTGCTGGAAGACGTTGGGCAGGGTGATGAAGATGAGCGACGGTCCGCTGTCGGGGTTGACACCCACCGAGAAAGCCGCGGGGAAGATCATCAGTCCGGCAAGGATGGCAATGAGCGAATCGACGAGCGCAATCTGCACGGCCGACTTCAGCAGGTTCGTCTGACGGCTGAAGTAACTGGCGTAGGTACACAGACAGGCCGTGCCTAATGACAAAGAGAAGAACGCCTGCCCTAATGCTTCCAGCATCACGCTGTGGGTCATCTTCGAGAAGTCGGGCTTCAACAGGAACTCGATGCCCTTTCCCGCTCCGGGCAGCGAGCATGCGGCGACAACAATGACGATGAGCAGGATGAACAAGGTCGGCATCAGCAGGTTGCTCGCCCGCTCAATGCCATTGCGCACGCCATGCACCACCACGAAGTGGGTACCGAGGATGAACGCCACAGTCCACAGAAGGGGTCGCCAGGCATCGGTCGAGAAGCTGACAAAGTATTCCTGCACATAGCTTGCATTGCCCTGCACCTCACCCATGACGGAGGCAAACAGGTATTGCAGGCACCAGCCCGCAACAACGGCATAGAAACCCAGAATGATCATCGACGTGATGATACCCATGTAGCCGATCATCGAAGCACCGCGCACCTTCCTTAGGAGCCTGCCCCGTGTGCCGCCCGGCTCCCGCTCCTGCCGGCTCTCCTCCTCCATGCGGGAGTAAGCACGTGCGGCATTGGCCGAAGAGTGACGTCCGATGATGAACTCGCAGAGCATGCCCGGAATGCCAAGCATGATGACGCAAACGAAATAAAGGATGATGAAAGCAGCCCCACCGTCCTGTCCCGTCATGTACGGAAACCGCCAAATGTTGCCCAGTCCTACTGCCGACCCTGCCGTCGCCAGTATGACCCCCATCTTTGTTCCGAAATTACCTCGCTCGCTGCTCATCTATTCTTCTTCGCGTAAATACTGTTTTTCTTTCATTTTGCGCGGAACCATCGGAGATTCCGACCCTGCATCGAGTGCTCGCTGCCAGAAGCTGAGTGCCTCTTTTTCTTGGCCGAGCATGATGTAAATGTCGCCGGCATGTTCAAGAATGACATCGTTCTGGACGGAGTCGGTATCGCAGGCAACGGCCTGGTCGATATAGATGCGTGCTTCCTCATAACGCTCCTGCATGAAGAGAATCCATGCGTAGGTATCGAGATAGGTGGCATTCTTGGGCTCGGCCTTGACGGTCTTGTAGCTCATCTGTTCCGCTCGGGAAAGGTCTGTATTCTTGATACTCAGGTAGTAGGCATAGTTGTTCAGGCAGGGAACATGGTCATCCTTCCATTGCAGACAGCTGTCATAGGCAGCGAAAGCCTGTTCGTCGAGGTTCTTCTGGTGCATGATGTCGCCCATGAAGTAATAGAAATCGGCAACGATATCCTTGTCGCTTTCCTTGTTGATCTGCGATACACCGCGCTGGAAGGCACCGAGAGCGTTGTCCTTGTCGTCGAGTTGGTAATAGGCCAACCCCTGATAATAGTAGAAGACCATCTGGTCGGGGGTGTAGGCCGTTCCGCCCTGACAGATGTCGATGACCTGCTGCCAGTCCTCATGTCCGATGTATGCCTGCAACAAGCTGAGACGCGCCCTGGTGTTCTCGGGCGCAATGTCAAGGACGTACCTCAGCCCCTTGTTGATGCTGTCTTCCGGCATTCGCTTCAGGTTCATGTAAGCCACTTTCAGCTCGGCCAGATCCACATCCTTCGGACTGTTGGCCATTGAGCGGTTGAAGACATCGAGCACCACCGTACTGTCGCCGCCCTGCTGTTCGTTTTCGGATATCAGCTGGCGAAACATGGTCACCTTGCTCTCCGTCGTCGATTTAGAACTCATCAACAGGCTCTCCATCATCTGCTTGGCTAACGAGTCCTGCCCCACCGTCCTGTAGTAATCGTACATGGAAGACTGCACGAAGAAATTGTCGGGTTCCTCGTTCAGTGCCTTGTTGAAAATCTTATACGCCTCTTTGACCCGCTGGTTCTGCATGAGCCAGTTTCCCATCATCACCTTATAGTTGAGGTCATTCGGGTGTTTGTCCGACAGTTCTTTCAATGCCTTGAATGCCGACTGCTTGTCACCTTGCATCTCATAGACCCGCATCTTGGAAAGCGTTAGCTCCTCGCTCACACCCTCCATCTGCTCCAAACGGTTGATGACGGAGAGCATACGCGGATAGTCGCGGTCGCGCTGGTAGAACTGGATCAGAACGCCGAGCACATCGGTACGGTCGCGCTGCGTGGCCGCCAGGTGCTCATAGACCTGCTTAGCCTTCTCATAGTCGCGCGTGCCGA
Source organism: Prevotella sp. (assembly GCA_017444365.1). GTDB lineage: Bacteria > Bacteroidota > Bacteroidia > Bacteroidales > Bacteroidaceae > Prevotella. The sequence goes on along the minus strand of JAFSWU010000102.1, from coordinate 7,529 downwards.
TATAGAATTGTGCCAGACGCTCTTGATAGATGCTATTGTCGGGCTGCATGGCAGCAGCCTTTTCCAAATAGCGCACGGCCGTGGTATCGCGATGGAGCTCCGACCAGTACAGGGCCAGCATGAACCAGGGTTCCGGAGCATCGGGATTGATCTCCTGACAATGGCGCAACAGTTCGAAAGCAGCGGTGTAGTTCTCTGCTGTATGCTGCCGCACGGCTTCCATGTAGAAGTACTGATAGCGCAAGGAGTCAAGCTCGGAGAGAGGATGACGCTGCACGGATGCCGCTGGCGACATCGAAGGAGGCACCTGTCGAACTTGTCTCTGCGACGGCTGCTTGGTTGACGCACATGCCGCAAGCACCATTGTCAGCACCATGATGCTTACTGATTGCCAATATTTCAAAAGGACGTTGTTCATTCCAACCTATTACCTATAAACTATTACTTCATTTCACGCCCGTATGTCCGAAGCCGCCCTCGCCGCGCTCACTCTCTTCAAGGATGGAAACCTCGATGAAATCGGCTGTTTCATGCTTGGCTATCACCATTTGGGCAATGCGTTCACCATCGTTGACCACGAACTCTTCCTGCGACAGATTGATCAGGATGACCCCAATCTCACCACGATAGTCGGCATCGATGGTGCCCGGCGTATTCAGTACGGTGATTCCCTTCTTCAGGGCGAGACCGCTGCGTGGGCGCACCTGTGCCTCATAGCCTGCGGGCAATGCAATGTGCAGTCCGGTAGGAATGAGCCTGCGCTCTAAGGGGCGCAAAAGAACAGGCTCGTCTAAGTTCGCACGAAGGTCCATGCCAGCACTCTGTGGCGTGGCATAGGTGGGCAGCGGCTGGTGGCCGCGGTTGACAACTTGAATCTCAATCATAAGTGTTTCTTCCAAATAATCTGCAAAAATAATTAATTATTCTCACTTTCTGCGCATTTCAGACACAAAAACAATGTTTTTATACAATTTTACACTATCTTTGCAGGAAAAGAGGAAAGAGGAGAGAGGAATGAGGAATGAGGAATGAGAAATGAGAAGAGAGGAAAGTATTAAGCATTAAGCATTATGCATTGTGCATTATGCATTATGCATTTAATATAATGAGTATATGGACTGGCAAAAACTGATTACAAACCGAAGATTCGGACAGGAAGACAAGCATTATTCACGTTTCGACGACCGCTCGGAGTTCAAGCGCGACTACGACCGCTTGATATTCTCCGCCCCCTTCCGCCGTCTGCAGAACAAGACCCAGGTGTTTCCGCTCCCGGGAAGCGTCTTCGTTCACAACCGCCTGACACACTCTTTGGAGGTGGCCAGCGTAGGAATGTCATTAGGAAACGACGTGGCAAGCATTCTCAAGAAGCGCCATCCGGAGCTGCAAGGAACGCTCTTTGAGGAAATCGGCACCATCGTATCGGCTGCTTGTCTGGCCCACGACATGGGCAACCCGCCCTTCGGTCACAGCGGTGAGAAGGCCATCCAAACATACTTCACTGAAGGGAAAGGGACCTATCTGAAAAAGGAACTGAGCGATGCGCTATGGGATGACATCACCCATTTCGAAGGAAATGCCAACGCCTTCCGCATCCTCACCCACCGTTTCCACGGCAGACGAATCGGTGGATTCGTGATGACCTACTCCACCCTGGCCAGCATCGTGAAGTACCCCTTTGCCTCCAGCCTTGCCGGCTCTCACGGCAAGTTCGGATTCTTCTCTTCAGAACAGGAAACCTTTCGGAAAATCGCCGATGAAATGGGCATGATTCGCAAATCGAAGGATGGAGAGCCGCTGATGTACGCCCGTCATCCACTGGTCTATTTGGTGGAGGCAGCCGACGACATCTGTTATGAGATCATGGACATCGAGGATGCCCACAAACTGAAGCTCCTGTCGTTTGCCGAGACGGAAGAGCTGCTATTGAGCTTCTTCGATGAGAGCCAGCAGGCACACATCCGCCAGCGAATCGTTGACGAGGGCGTGGAAGACAACAATGAAAAGGTGGTTTACATGCGGGCCCGCGTCATCGGACTACTTGAAAGCGAGTGTGTGAAGACTTTCGTCCAGCATGAGGAAGAGATACTGGCAGGCACCTTCGAGGGGTCGCTCATCAAGCGGACTGCACCCAATGTCTATGCCGCCTATAAACACTGCACGGAGATTTCGAAGAAAAGAATCTACCAAAGCAAACCGGTGCTTGACGTGGAGCTGAGCGGTTACCGCATCATGGAGACCTTGATGGAAGACCTCATCGAAGCCGCCGTCAACCCGAATAAGTTCCATTCGCAACAGCTGATACACCGCTTCAGCAGCCAGTACGACATCAACAGCGACGACCTGGAAACGCGTATCATGGCGGTGCTCGACTACATCAGCGGCATGACGGACATCTTCGCATTAGACATCTATCAGAAAATCAACGGCATCTCCCTTCCTATCGTATAATATCTAAAGGAACATCATCTACTCACGTTCTTTGTAGATGACCTTGGCGGCTCCACTGGTGATGTGAAGGGCCTCGGGGTGTTCCTTGATGAACGAATCGATGTGGCGCACCCGCTTCTCTTCAAGCACTTCGTCCATAGCAATGAGGATGCCCGTTTCCTCTACATCGCCGAAACCATAGTTGATGGCCGTTCCAAACAGCTTCATCGTGGGAGACAGGCTCATATAGGCATTCACCAACGGCGGAATATTCAAACCGAGCTTGCGAATCTCGCGATTGAGGATGCGGTAGTCGTCCTTGAAGTTCTTCTCGCAGAAGAGGGCCTCCAATTCCTTGGGGTCTTCTTCAATTTTGAGCGGTTTCATCGGAACAATCAGATTCTCCTTGTCATCGAAATGCTTCTTCAGGAAATAGAGAATCATGTCGCGTCCGCGGCGTATGTAGGAGGGATACATGGTAACCTTTCCGAAGAAGTAGCGCACCTTGGGATTGATCACGGTGAGAGCGCCGAGTCCGTCCCACAGGTTGTCGAGAGCGAAAAGACTCTTGGTTCCCATGCGAGTGCTTTGGTAGGGAAGCGAAACGAAGGAGCGTCCTAACTCAACGGTATAGGGCATATACTCACGCAGGAACTTCTCTGAGAAATGGAACATATGGCTGGTAGCGAGCTTGGGCTGTCCGTGTTCGTCCATCTCCCAGTCGGAACCATAGAGATAGCGGTAGCCTCCGATGATGTCCTCGGCCTCCGGATTCCACACGATGAGCTGTTTGTAACAATTCTCACAGGTGTCGAACTCATCGATATCCATTTCCTTACCCGTTCCTCCGCCTGCATCGCGAAAGGCTATTTCACGCAATCGCCCGATTTCGCGCATCACATTGGGGGCATTGTGCGCCGTAATGATGTAGATTTTGTTATGACTCTTGTTTGTCATACGAAGCTGCTTGTCGGGCGTCAGTTCGCTCTTCAGCAGTTCTTTGCTAACCGGTTGGATAATTTCTTGCTCCATATCTCAATTGTTATTCTACAGTTCATATACCCCGTCGCGAACGATTTTCGCCCATTCCATCGGCGATTTCGAATGGTCGAAAGTTTGCCACGGGATGGGTTTCCCGATGGTGACGCGATAGGTCTGGTGCTGTCCGCGATACATCTCGTCGGCCAGGAACAGCATGGCGAGGTTGAACTTCAGTCCGAGTCGCTTGCACCAGTTGGCAATGCGGTAGAACCGTGGTGAGTTCTGTCCCTCAAAATGTATGGGAACGATGTCGCGGTGGGTCTCCACACTCTTCGAAATAAATGTCTTCTTCCACGGGATATCCTGAATGCGCCCATCAATCTGGCGGCTACAGAGTCCTGCGGGGAACATCAGGATGTGGGTGCTACCGGCAAATCCGCGCTCCACCATTTGCGGGAAGTCGCGGCCCAACTTGCCGGTTTTGTTGATGGGGATGCACAGTTTCTTAAGCCCGGGCATGTTCATCAGCAGGTCATTGGCCAGGTAGCGGAAGTTGTCGTCGTAGAAACGGCCCAGCAGCATGCCCAGCCCCACCCCGTCGATGGCCCCAAGGGGATGATTCGAGACGAAGGTGCAGAGCTGTCCGCTTTGTGGCGAGGGCAGGTTCTCACGACCATGTACGTCGAGCTTGACATCGAGGAAGTTCATGCATGACTCCAACCAGTCGCTGCCTTCGAGGTCGCGGGCCTGCCAGAGGAATTCGTTGACATAGTCCTCATGCACGATATGTTTGAGCCACGAAACGGCAAAGCCAGGCACAAAACGGGCTCTTGCCCCCATTTTGCCTTGCAAGACTTTCTTGATGTCGATAGACTTTTCAATCTGTTCGCTCATATCCCGATTTGCTTTCCCAAGAAGTAGTTATTTTACAAACAATTTGCAAATTTAGCAAAAAATTACGAATCACACACATTTTTCACAAAAAACTTTGCCGCAAGCGATAGAAATAGGGCAATAACCGACACTATTGCGAATAGAAGTCCATATCTGTAACTTTGCAAAAGCTTAGGTTTGTGACCCCTAAAACCTTAGCTTTTAGAGTGCAAAAGCTTAGGTTTTACACGACAAAAGCTTAGGTTTTGCGAGCCAAAGTCTTAGGTATTAGACCCTAAAACCTTAGCTTTTTCAAGCCCACTTCTAAAAGGTAAGCTTCAGAAAGGCTAAAGGTATCGTATTGAAGCTATGAAATTTTAGGACAAATGGCGAAATTGGCGAGAATCAGGTAATAGTTAAATAAGTTAAAAAACATGGTTTTTGATAAAAAAGTGGGGAAAAGTGGGGTGAAGTGGAGTAATTTTTTATACCTTTGTAGGCGCAATTTCTATTAAAGAGGTTCACATGCGATTCATAGGTAACATAGAAGCCAAGGCCGACTCGAAGGGACGCGTATTCCTGCCAGCCGTTTTCCGCAAGGTGCTACAGGCATCGGGCGGCGAAAATCTGGTGCTGCGCAAGGATCCTTTCGCCCAGTGCCTGGTGCTCTATCCCGAATCGGTATGGAACGAACAGATAGACGCTCTATGCAGCCGGCTGAGCAAATGGCGGGCCGAAGACCGGCAGGTGATGCGCCAGTACATGCTGGAGTCGGAAATGCTGACACTCGACGGCAATGGCCGACTGCTCATTCCGAAGCGCTACCTGCAATGGGCTGCCATTGACCAGAACCTGAAATTCATCGGCGTGGATAACACAATTGAAATATGGCGCAAGACCGATGACGACCAGCCCTTCATGGAACCGCAGGAGTTCAGCAGGATTCTGGAACAGCTGATGAGCGAGAAGACAGAATAGTCCCAACCCCTTCATATTCGACAAGTGGCAACGACCGCAGAAACATATCACGTACCAGTGCTCCTCGGAGAGAGCATTGACGGACTTGACATCAAGCCCGCCGGAACTTACGTTGACGTCACCTTCGGAGGTGGAGGGCACTCGCGCGAGATCTTGCGCAGACTGTCTGCCGGAGGACGGCTCTACAGTTTCGACCAAGATGCCGATGCCGAGGCAAATATAGCAGGCCCGCATCCCGTCCCCGCCCAAGGAAAGGGAGCTACATTCCAGTTCGTGCGGTCCAACTTCCGCTATCTGAAAAACTGGATGCGCTACTACGGAGTGGAGTACATCGACGGACTGCTGGCCGACCTCGGGGTGTCGAGTCATCATTTCGATGATGCCGAGCGAGGATTCTCCTTCCGCTTCGACGCGCCATTAGACATGCGGATGAACAAGCGAGCGGGGCGCACGGCAGCCGACATCCTGAACGAAGAGAGCGAGAAACGGCTGGCCGACATCTTCTACCTCTACGGTGAACTGAAGAACGCGCGACGCATTGCCGCCACCATCTGCAAGGTCCGACAGCAGCAACGCATAGAAACCACGCAACAGTTCCTGCAGGCGGTGGAGCCCATCTTCAGCCGAGAACGCGAGAAGAAAGACATGGCCAAGCTGTTCCAGGCACTGCGAATAGAGGTGAACCGCGAAATGGAAGCCCTGCGCGACATGCTGAAAGCCGCCACGGAACTGATCCGACCGGGAGGAAGACTGGTTGTCATCACCTACCACTCGCTGGAAGACCGCATCGTGAAGAACGTGATGAAGGCCGGCAATGCGGAGGGAAAGGTCGAGCAAGACTTCTTCGGTCGAGTGGAAACTCCCTTCCGACTGGTCAACAACAAGGTCATCACGCCCACAGAAGAGGAACTGAACCAAAACCCGCGCTCCAGAAGTGCCAAACTGAGAATTGCTGAAAAGAAATGAAGAAAGACGAAAACAACATACAAATCGACGACCGCCTGGTCATAGAACAGCCCAAGCCCATTGAGAAGGCGCAGCCCGATCCGGAGCCCGCACCGAAAGAGACGCCGGAAGAACCGCGCACGCTGAAAGAGGTCATTGAGCAACAGGCCACGGAGGAGGAGGTTCCGCAGTCAAGCAACCTCACGCTGCGGCAGATTCTGGGCGGCGACCTTCTGCTGAAGCACTTCATCAGAGACCAGATATGGGTGATCATGCTCATCACGCTGTTCACCATCATCTATATCTCCAACCGATACAGCTGCCAACAGGACCTCATCGAAATCGACCAACTGCAGAAGGACTTGCAGAACGCCAAATACAAAACGCTGTCGGTGAGCAGCGAACTGACGGAGAAATGCAGAGAAAGCCACGTGCTGGAACTGCTGAGAAACAATGAAGACAGTGTGCTGAAGATTCCCAACCAGCCCCCATACATTATTAATATACCAGAGTAAAGAGATATGAGCAAATTCAATACAAAGAAAATCATGCCCCGCTACAGCGTCTTCGCCATCCTGATGACGCTGTTGGCCATTGCCGTGATGGTGAAGATGCTCTATATCATGACGGCCAAACACGACTATTGGATGCAAGTGGCCGACCTGGTCAAGAAAGACAGCGTCAGCATCAAGCCCGTCAGAGGCAACATCCTCTCGTGCAACGGCCAGCTCATGGCATCGTCACTGCCCGAGTTCAAACTGTTCATGGACTTTAAGGCACTGCACGAGTCGAAGACCGACACGCTGTGGCCCCAGAAGCTGGACTCCATCTGTATGGGACTGGCCGAGATTTTCGAAGGCACCACGGGCGAAGAGTTCAAACGCCACTTGGAGGAAGGCCGCGAGAAGAAGTCGAGCCACTGGCCGATTTGGAAGAAACGCATAGACTACAACAAGCTGTGCGAAGTGAAAGAGCTGCCCATCTTCGACCGCCCGTTCAACTATGAGAAGACCACGCCGGAATGCATCATCAGGGCATCCTTCAAAAGTGGCTTCCATATTGAGGAGTACAACTCACGCCAGCGTCCCTATGGGTCGCTCGCAGGTCGTACGGTGGGAACCATGTATGGTGCCATCGACTCCGCCCGCTTCGGACTGGAGCTTTCCTACGACTCCATCCTGCGCGGCACCAACGGCATCATCCACCGCCGCAAGGTGCTCAACAAGTTCCTGAACATCATGGACACGCCTCCTATCGACGGTGCCGACATCGAGACCACCATCGACGTGAGCATGCAGGACCTGGCCGAGCGAGCTGTCATC
>JAFSWU010000101.1 GCA_017444365.1 Prevotella sp. | reverse complement strand
TTGTTCTTAAGAATGGTGAAAGCGGTGGTATTGGCCAGCGCAATAGTCGGCATGAAGAAGGCGACGCTCAGGGTGTACATCGCTATGAAAGCTCCCTTGTCAGGCAGTTCATTGCCGAAGCCTGCCGACGCTCCCATATACCAGCAGCAGAGCATAGCGGCACCAGCCGCAAAGTGACAGAGTCCCAAGAGCCTCTGCGGCTGTATGTACTTGTCGGCCACGATGCCCATGATGGTAGGCATGAAGATGCTGACGATGCCCTGAATGGCATAGAACCACGAGATCTGGTCACCAAGACCGGCAACTCCCAGATAGTTGCCCATGCAGGTCAGATAAGCGCCCCAAACAGCGAACTCCAGGAAGTTCATCAGGGCTAAGCGGAATTTCAGGTTCATAACATTTTAGGTTTTAGATTGTCATTTTTCAGTTTCAGGGGTTTTGTCTTGACAGGTTCTTGCTGGAGTTCTTCGGGCTCGCCCGCCTCCGTCTGCTCCGCACCGTCCTTCTTCGGCTTGTCTGTGTCGGTATCGTTCTGCTTCGTGCGGAACTTGATCAGCCGTATGTTCTTGACGGCCATGAGTTTCAGGGTGGTGGAGCTCTCCTTTTCCGGCTGCAGATGGATGAAGCCGCTGATTTCCTTCACCTTCCGGTCTTTCAGTTCGGGAACGCGCAACTGGTTGATGCCCGACGTTGAGATGGTCATGGCCCTGCTGATAACGGTATCGTTGTCATAGCGCATGACCAGACAGACACGTGCATTGTGGGAACCGCTCTGGTAGATGTAGTCGGCATTGACCATGAACAAGAAGGAGTCACCCTTGCGGAACGACGTGTCAGCCTGCTGTGTGAAGTCCATCCTGTTGTATGGCGGGTAAGGCAACAGCATGGCCGACAGGCGTCCCCGCCACACATCGATAGTATCGCTGCTGGAAGTCAAGTGGCTGAAGCGGTTCACCTCGCCATCAGTAGCTCCCATTACCAGTGCCTCCTCGCTCAGCCGTTTGGCCACGTTCTTGTAGATGTCGCTGAAGCGGTCGGCACGGATGTAATAATACACAAGCGACGAATCAAACTGTGCTTTGGTCACGTCATGCTTCTCCAGCACGGCGGCAAAGTAGAGCGTCTGTCTGAAATCCCGTTCCGCCTCTTCACTGTCGTTCTCACGGGCCATGGACTGAGCCAAATGGAAGTCAACAAGCAAATCCTCCATTTCGTCGGGTTGGATATACTGCGACGGGACGGTGGGCTTACATGACGACAACAGCCCGACCGCCAGCACCAGGAGTGGCAACAGGTGTCTATTCACGCTTAAGGCTGATTTGGCTGATTTCATTGCGATAGAACAGCAACAACAAGGCGACACCCACGGAGATGTTGGCATCGGCATAGTTGAACACAGGACTGAAGAAGACAAACTCCTCGCCGCCCCAGTAAGGCACCCATTCCGGCCACGTCGTGACAATCAACGGGAAGTAGAACATGTCAACCACCTTGCCCATGAGGAATGGTGCATAGCCGGTGCCGAAATCAACGAAATAGCTTGTGAAATGGGGTGAGGAGGCACTGAAGAGCATACCGTAGAACAAGCAGTCTATCAGGTTGCCTATGGCACCTGCCAACACCATCGACAGACAGACGATGTAACCCGTCCGTGCCTTTCTGCGGATTTGCAGCCACAGATAGTAGGCAAGTAGTCCGATGGCAAACACACGGAACAGCGACAAGGCCAACTTCGAGCCTATCTGCATGCCGTATGCCATACCGTTGTTCTCGATGAACGAGATGTAGAACCAGTCGAATACACGGATGCTCTCATGGAGGGTCATATTGGTCTTGACCCACACCTTGATAAGCTGGTCAATCAGGAGGCTGACAACGACGATAATCACTGCCAGCCATCCGTCAGAAAGAATTCGTTTCAGTCGTTTCACTTCTTCTCCATCATTTTCGACTCAACGCTGAGCGTGGCATGCGGAACAGCCTTCAGACGCTCCTTCGGAATGAGCTTGCCTGTCAGACGGTCAATGCCGTAGGTCTTGTTCTCAATGCGCACAAGTGCGGCCTTCAGACCCTGGATGAACTTCTGCTGGCGTGCAGCCATCGTGATGATTTCCTCTTTCGACTGCGTGGCGCTGCCCTCCTCAAGGGCTTTGTACGTTGGCGACGTGTCATCAACATCGTTAGAGTCCTGGTTGGTTATGACGGCCATCATCTGGTCGTAGTCGCGTTTTGCCAATGCCAATTTCTCGTTGATAATAGTGCGGAACTCCTCGAGCTCTTCGTCACTATAGCGTGTTTTTTCTGTATCCATAATGAAATATTAGTTTTTGATAATATTGATATTCAGTTTGAACTCGTCGAACTCCACCTCAGTGCCGTTGTTGGCAGAAATTGCGATGGAATCGGCAAAAACCTGCGTCTTGATATACTCGCCAAAGGCAGCCACCGACTTCTCCATCTCCTCGTTCGGAGCAATGGTGACGTTAATGCGGTCGGTAATCTCCAAACCGCTCTCCTTGCGGATGTTCTGGATGCGGTTGATGATTTCACGGGCCATACCCT
>JAFSWU010000100.1 GCA_017444365.1 Prevotella sp. | reverse complement strand
GCCTGCGCATCGAGCAAGCCGTCGTCCATATTCACGTCGATGACCATAGCTCCGTCTTCCACCTGCTTGCGTGCGATGGAGAGAGCCTCGTCGTATTTCTTCTCCTTGATGAGCCGCAGGAACTTTCTTGAGCCTGCCACGTTGCAGCGTTCCCCCACGTTGGCGAAGCGCCCTAACGGTTGAAGCACGTCGAGTCCTGACAGCAGCAGTCCTTCCTCCTTTCGCCTCTGGGGTGCAAACGGCCGTTTTCCCTTGGCCATCTCTGCGTAGCGGCGGATGAAAGTCTCATCGGTGCCACAACAGCCTCCGATGATGTTCACCAGCCCTTCATCAAGAAACTCGGCAATCTGCGGAGCCATCGACTCGGCTGTCTCGTCGTATTCGCCCATCGCGTTGGGGAGTCCTGCATTGGGATAGGCACTAATATAATAAGGTGTAGCGTGTGCCAGCTGCTTGATGAAAGGTTTCATCTCGGCCGCCCCCAGCGAACAGTTCAGTCCTACGGAGAACACGTCGTATGCGCTTACACTTGCCAGGAACGCCTCGATGGTTTGTCCGCTAAGTGTGCGTCCGGCCTTGTCGCTGATGGTGATGCTCAGCATCAGGGGGAGCTTCTTGGCATGACGGCGGCACACCTCGGTGGCGGCATCGAGCGCGGCTTTCGCATTGAGCGTGTCGAAGACGGTTTCGATGAGAATGGCGTCCACGCCTCCCTCCACGAGGGCATCTGTCTGTTCCACGTAGGCATCATAGAGTTCATCGTAGGTGATGTCGCGGAAGGCAGGGTCGCTCACATCGGGGCTCATCGATGCCGTTTTGTTTGTGGGGCCCACCGATCCGCATACAAACCTCGGATGTTCGTCGGTCGAGAACTCGTCGGCAGCTTGTCGGGCCAGTTGTGCGCCTGCGAGTGCCATCTGGCGTGCATGTGACTGCAGCTGATAGTCGGCTTGCGAAATGCGCTGCGACGAGAAGGTGTTGGTTTCTATGAGGTCGGCACCCGCCGCCAAATACTTGCGATGGATGTCGAGTATGACATCGGGGCGAGTAAGGTTCAGCAAGTCGTTGTTGCCTTTCAGCTGGATGTCGTTGGCATGGGGGACGAGTCTTGAGAGGGGCGACGACAAGGAGTCCTCAAACAGCCGGCCACGGAAATCTGCTTCAGAAAGATTGTATTTCTGAATCATCGTTCCCATTGCTCCGTCAAGAATGACGATGCGGTGCTGTAGCTCAAGCTGTATATCCTTCATCCTTCATCCCTCATCTTTCACCCTTCATCCTTCATCCCTTAATAGTGCTTGATGGCACGGTCAATCTCGCGGCGGTCTTCTTTCTCCTTCATTGTCTGCCGCTTGTCATACTGCTTCTTACCACGACAGAGCGCGATGTCCACCTTGGCGCGTCCGTTCTCGTCAATGAAGATGAGGGTCGGCACGATGGTGTAGCCGGGTTGCTTGGTAGCCTCCTCAAGCTTGTTGATTTCGCGCTTGGTCAGCAGGAGCTTTCGCTCGCGCTTGGCTTCGTGGTTGGCATACGAGCCGTAGAAATAAGGCGAGATGTTCATATCCTTCACCCACATCTCTCCTCTGTCTATATAGCAATAGGTGTCCACGAGCGAAGCCTTGCCCGCCCTGATGGACTTGATCTCCGTTCCTGTAAGAACAATGCCTGCCGTGAATTCATCTACGAAGAAGTATTCAAACGCGGCCTTCTTGTTCTTGATTTGCACAGGACTTTTCTTTCTGAGTTCCTCTTGCTGTTTGTTCATATAATCGTTGCAAAATTCTCAATATGTTCATCTACGTAATGCGCCATGAGCGATGTCCACTCCTCCTCGTTCTCCACAAACTCGTCGTCGAGCTCGTCATACTGGGGGAACTTCTCGAAAAGAGCCATGAACTCCTCTTCCAAGCAGTCCTGTTCCAATTGCTCATGGGTTGCTCCATAGAGCTTGCGTGCCTTGTTCATCAGTTTATAAAGGTCGCGCAGCCCCATCTCCCTCACCGCTTTTGCAAAGGGATTGCGGAAGAAGAACGGACCGTAGCCGTTGTGAATCAGCTGCACGAAGCCGCCGTCCATCACCTCTTCCCGCAGGATGTGATAGGCCAGCAGCGTCACCTGGTCGGCATTCAGCCTTCCTATTGTCTCATTGTTCAGCTCCCCGCCTATGGATGCATAGATGGCATCAACAAACACTTGCAGGAATTCATCCATTCCCTCTTGTGCCGCCTGTTCCAGGGCAGTGGAAGGAATCTTCGTTAATTCATCATTCATAATGCATAATAACTACCTAATACACTCGCGGCCCGAAAATCATGGTGCCCACCCTGACCATTGTCGAGCGGCACTCAACGGCAATCGGATAGTCGTCGCTCATGCCCCAGGAACGCTCGCAGAAATAGTCGGCAGTGGAGAACCAGCGCCCCTTCACCTCGTCAAAGAAGTCGGCAGCCGTCATCATCTCACGGCGAATCTGCTGTTCGTCGTCCACATTCGAGGCCATCATCATCAATCCGCAGATGCGCACGTTGTTCAGTTCGCGCCACACGCCGCTGTCGAGCAGTTCCCTGCACGCATCGAGCGTGAAGCCGTACTTGCTCACCTCCTCGGCAATGTGAAGTTCCAACAACACGTCGATGACACGCCCACAACGGGCTGCCTGTTTGTCGATTTCTCGGAGCAGCTTCAACGAGTCCACCGCCTCGATCAACGAGATATAGGGGGCAATGAAGCGCACCTTGTTCGTCTGCAGGTGACCGATGAAATGCCAGCGGATGTCCGTTGGAAGGGTTTTCACTTTCCGCGACAGCTCCTGTTCGTGACTTTCGCCGAATACACGCTGTCCGGCATTGTATGCCTCCAAGAGTTCCTCCTCGGGATGGAACTTGCTCACCGCCACGAGTTTCACGCCCTTAGGCAAACTCTGGCTTACTTTCTGCAGATTTTGGCTGATGCTCATAGACATCCATGATTTTGGTCTCGGCAATGTTGGCTATCACGTAATCAACGATTGAGCCACTCATCGCCTCTTCTATATTCTTGACCGCCCCATTGAAGGTCTTTGCCTGCACAAGGTAGGTCACCGTTGAGCGCTTCTCCTTCTCAGTCTTCTCGTCAATGGTGATGAACGAGAGTTTCGCCTTGTACCAGCGGTCGTCATTATCGTTTTCGCTGAAGAATATCTCGCCGTAGGTGGCGGGTGTGATGTTTTTCACCTCAAACTCGCCACTCACGTATGCCGACATCTCCTCTGTGATTTTCTCCTCGGCCTCTCCAAACGAGAGTGCATCTACTACATACGTCTCAGGAACTTTCTTCGTCATTCCGTCTTCCATCTGGCGATCATATCTCACCAGGCATTCATACCAGTTTGCTGTTCTGCTTCTCATTTTTTTCTATGATTTCAAATTCCGTGCAAAGTTACGAAAAGTCGAGAGCAGTACAAAATAAATTCATTTATTTTTAATGCCGAGACGGAGTAACTTATCTAAAGTTACGAAAAAACGAGAGCAATGCAAAAGAAAAACTTGTTTTTATTTCAGAGCATCAAGACCGAATAGCTTTCGTTATCAAATGTTTCGTCCAATCATTCTTCGTTAATACCCATACACCAGCCCGTATTTCTCGTGGAGGTTGCGGAGGGTTCCGTCGGCCTTCATTTGTGCGATGACGTTGTTGATGAGGGCGAGCAGGTCATCCTGTCCCTTACGCATCAGCACACCGATTTCTCCGTGGGTGAAAGGAGCGTTGAGGAGGGGTGCGGCAAGGCGCGTATCATTTTGAATGTACCATGGGGCTTCCGTGATTTCCGTTATCATCACGTCGGCATTGCCCTCGGCCACCTGTGAGGGGATTTCCTCGTTCTTCTGATAG
>JAFSWU010000099.1 GCA_017444365.1 Prevotella sp. | reverse complement strand
GTGTCTCTTTTACTTCTTTTCTCTGCGCCAGAGAAAAGGAGATACCTTCAGCCCTATCAGGGCGACCACAATGGCGAACAGCCATTTCAAAATCGCCACAAGGTTCGAGCCCTTCTTCAAGGGTCCAGAGGGTCGACTCCTAATCTCAATAGAATCGCGTTTCTCAATATACACGGTATCCACCCTCACCTCCGTCTTCGTCCTTTGCGTCGCGATTGCATCGCGGCTCCTACCTCGCACTCTATCCGTCACAGTCGAAACCCTCAGCGTATCGCCATTCGCAGCCTCCCGAACGGTAATGGTGGTCACCTCCATGACAGTATCATGCACCGCCACCATCACCTGTTCCCTCACCGAGTCCGTTTGCTCGTAGGTTGCGACTCTGTCGCGACTCTCACGCATCATCGTCTGCCTGCTTGTCGAGCACGCTGATGCGATGAGGGCAGTCAACCCGATAACACACACACCCTTTAACCATTTCCAACTCATTCCTCAATTCCTTTACTTCGTCCCTTAATTCCCTGACCTCCTGCCGCAGGGGTTCGGCGATGTTCTTGTCAAACTGGTCCACATACAACTGTCCCAGTTCCATCTCTTTCAGTCTGTGGTCTGCGCTCAGCAGTTTGGTGGCCTCTCGGTGTTTGCGGCCTTCCACAAACCACCCACACCCACCCAGCAGTGTCAGTACACCCAGAACAATGCTTGTCCATTCACTTGCTCCCATGTTTGTTCCTCCTCTTTTTAGTGTTTATATAATATTTGTTTTCTGTTAGGCCCGTTTTTCTTCCACGATACGTGGATGAAGGTCGGGTAATAAATAAGCTGGTCAAACTTGCCCAGCTCTTCAATCACTTTTCCTAAATCTTGAACCGTGAACCCTGAACCGTGAACCGGCTTTATATCAGCCGCCTCACCCTTCATGTGTTGGCTATTCGCCACACCACCCACGCGGCTGTTATGCAGCGGGCATCTATATCCGCTGTTCACCGCTTTTGGAGCACCCAGCCGTTCTCTGGCCGGGTCTAAAACCTCCTCAACCAATGCCCGCTCATTATTCTCTGCCCCATTGGGCACACGTTCCGCCTTAGTCTTCAGCGGACACTCCCTGCACCGTGCTCCGTTTTCACGGTAACACCGTATCAGCTCCTCAATCTTAAAATGCTTCATCTCCGTTCCTCCTATATTTTTAGTATGTACCCAATGGGCATTAAAAAAGCCCCTGCAATCATGCCGGAGCCTATATCATTTACCAAAGAAGGCCTCCGTATCTACGGAAGCCTCCTTGCTTATTGTCTAACCTTATGTATTGCCGTCAGAACTTAGTCGTTCTTCTTGTTACGGCATTCTGCCTTAACCCGTGCATCAGTCTCGCGCACGTGTTCCATCATTTTGTTCATGTGCTCATTCAGGCTGATACCCCATACACTCTTAAATTCATTCTCTGTTACAGAGTTTGCCTTGATTGCATCAATCGTATCCATTACGTTCTTCATTGCTCTTTTCATTTTAGTTGTTTCTTACTTTATTAAATTAAAATTCAGGCCCGCTCGGTGTTGCCCTTGCGGGCCCGAATCAGTAACGCATTAGCTCTCCTCAAGGATTGCCAGTAGTTCACTTTCCAACTCCTGCACCTGCTTCAGTGTCATTTTCAGACGCTTCGCAACGGCGCGGTAATCGTTGGTCTCATACACAGCTTCGACGTAAGCCAACATCTTTGGGTTTCCGTCCAATGCCTTGCGGGCAAGGTCATAACCCAGTTCACGCATGTTGGCCTCAGCCTCCCACTGGCGTGCGATGTCCATCTCCACCTGCTCGCGATAGCTCAGCCCACTTTCGAGCTTGATATCCGGATGGCCCTGTGCATGCCAGTCTCGGATGATGTGACCCATCTTGCTTTTCGCAATCTGAATCAACATCGAACTCAGTTCGCGTTTAGGTTTCCAATGCCATTCGCCACAAAACAGCGCATCGTAACACTCCTGCGATATCACCTCAACGGCATTGCCGCCCATCGCGTCGTATGAGAATGGACCGTAGTCCAAGTCAAATCCGCGATGTACAATCTCGTAGGTGATCCATCGAGCCAGCTTCTTCAGCGCCTTCTCCTTCTCTTCGGGTGTCACGGCTTCCAGTCGTGCCCACTCCGCATCAGTAATAATTGGATTTTTACTCATAAATACAAATTAAAAGGGTTTAACATAAAACTTCTTTTCGTTTTCCCCTTCAACTGTATCTTATCCAACTTTTCCGAAATCGAGCACAAAATCAAAACTTTTTGAATTTTGTCGAGATCAAGGAAAAGTCAGCGGAGCGTAAGCATTCGTTGAAATACACGTTGTAACAGTTGTATTTGGGTTGTACCTTTGCAG
>JAFSWU010000098.1 GCA_017444365.1 Prevotella sp. | reverse complement strand
GTACGTACCTGCAGCAGCGTGCATACTCCACTCGGGCGACATGATGGCCTGATCATTGTGCAGCCATACCACACGGCTCTCCTCCGGCTGTCCCATGATGTGGGCAATGGTCTGCTCCTGCGGCAGGTTGAAGTAGTAGTAAGCCTCAATGCGGCGACCGTGGGTGTGAGGAGGCATGGTGTTCCAGGCAGCACCCGGGTTCAGCTGTGTCAGTCCCAGCTGCAACTGACAGGGGCCTTCCTCCAGCACATCGTTCACGATGAGCTTATAGACAGTACGGTTGTTGCACTCCTCCAGCGAGCCTACAGGTCCCCACACGGCAGCCTTCAGCGAGCCTTTGCGACCGTCGAGTGTAATCCACTGGGTCTTGTAGTGCTGGGGGGCAGTAGCGGAGTTCAGGTAGAACTTAGCGGGTTTCGCGGCATCCACGGAACGGAAGAGCACCTCTTTGTTCACGTCCTTGTCCTTGCCGATGTGACCGCGACCGATGTAGAGGGCCTCTTTGGGAGAAAGGGCATACTCCTTGCCGTCAACGATGACCACACCATCGCCCTCGCCGCAGTTCACGATTCCAATCTCACGGTTATAGAGGAAGTACTTCTCCTTGATGTTCTTGTCCACGTCGAGACCCAGTTCCCAGAAGTTCTCCAGTTTCAGGGTCTTCGTCACAGGCATTGCGCCACCGAAGATGAAACGGTCGTAATGACTATAGGTCAGCAGGATGGAGTCTGCCTCCATCACTTTCTCCATCACGAAACGCTCACGGAGCATCTTCGTGTCGTAGTGCTTCACATCCTCAGGATGGCAAGCCGTTTGGAACTTCACGTGTTGCACACCTACAGATCTGTCGGCTTCCTGTGCGTTTGCGGAAACCAATGCCACAGCCAGCAGTGCTGTTGAAAATAATAACTTTTTCATATCAATTCTTTATTATCTTTTGTCTTATTAGCTCATGAACAGTAAACGGAACACTTTACTTGGAATTCTTTTCCTCCTTCACAATGCGCATGCGGTTCCACACCATCATACCGATGGTGATGATGGCCAGGATGCCGGCACCCACCCACTGCAGGTAGGCCACGCACTTGTAGATGACCCATCCGAACAGGCTTGATGCGAAGTCGAGTGCGCCAGCCTCAAAGCCCTCGGGAATCTTGGCGGCATCGTTCTTGGTGGCTTCATACACCTCGTGGGCAGCCTGTGTAAAAGCAGGAGCCATGTCGGTGACGAAGTACAGACCCACCACCAAGGCAATGAAACCGATGATGAGACTCTTCACCACGTTGCCCTTGGTATAGGGAAGGATGAGGGGGAACAGATAGAACATGCCGGCCAGCGAGGCAAGCGGCAGGAACTGGTTGCCAGGGAGGAACACGGCCACGGCCAGGATAACGGGAATCAGAATCACTGAGCAGACCAATGTGGTGGGATGACCAATCACCAATGCGGGTGACATGCCGATATACACCTTCTTGCCACTGAACTTCTGCTTCACCACCTCCTGCGTTTTCTCGGCAATGGGTTTCAGTCCGTCAATGAAGAGCGAGGTGATGCGGGGAATGAGCTCCATCACGGCACCCATCGTCACACCCAGTGCCAATATCTTCTTGATGTCGAGCTGGGCGGCAATACCAATCAGCGCCCCCACGATGACACCCAGCACCAACGGTTCTCCGAGCACGCCGAATTTCTTCTTCAGTCCCTCGGCATCCACATCGAGCTTCGAGAAGCCGGGAATCATGTCGAGCAGTTTGTTGATGAGCACGGCAAACGGAGTGAAGCTCTGACAGAAGGGCTGCGGGATGGAGATGCCCGCCAGGTCGTAGTGCTGTTGGAACTTCTCGGCGGTAAGGTCGGCCATCACCAATGTCACGATATAGCAGACGATGGCTGCGAAGTAGCCCCACGCCAGGCTTTGGTCCATCACGAAGTAGGCCACGGCACCGATGAAGGCGAAGTGCCAGTAGTTCCACAGGTCGATGTTCACGGTGCGCGTACACTTGGTGATGAGCATCAGGAAGTTCACGCCCAACAGGATGGGAATGATCAGGGCACCCACAGCCGTGTTATAGGCCACGGCAGCAGCGGCGGGCCAGCCCATGTCGAACACACTGAGTGCCAGCTGATAGAGGTCGGAGATTCCTTCCAACGGCGACGTGAAGTTGTCGGTGAGCAGCTTGGTCACAACGTTCAGGCCGATAAAACCGACACCCACGAAGAGACCGCTCTTCAGAGCCTTGCCGAACTTCATGCCGATGCACAACCCGATAATAGTAAAGAGAATGGGCATCATCACAGCTGCGCCCAGACTGATAATGTAACTGAATACTTGTTCCATAGGTTATAATAGTTGATAGTTATATTTTTTACCTTTTTACCTTTTCCCCTTTTTACCTTTCAACGGCGGAATCTTAGAGATGGTCAGCACTAATAGCCCCTTGGCATTGCGCGAGAGCGTTGACTTGAATGCGCCATTGGAGTAGGTGGGCCCTTCGCCCGTATATCCCATGCGTTGCAGGTCGGCCGTCACCAGTTCCTCCGTATCGTTGGCGACTATCGAGACCGCTGTCACCGTCTTTCCTCGCTTGGTGACGCTGGCCCGAGCCTGATAGTAGTCGCCCATCTTGAAGACCGCGGGCAGCAGCACAGCTGTCTCACGCTCCAGTTGGTAGTCATACGCTGCCAGCAATGCCTTTGCCTTCTGGGGAGTGGCAGCCACCAACAGCGCATGCGTCAGCTCTGCCATGTCCGAATGTCGGATGGTGTCAGCCAATCCATTGGCATCCAACTTTCGCGGCAGCTCTTCGCCCGTCTTGTCCTCCATCTCCTTGTAGGCCTGCGCGTAAGCCTTCGCATCGTCAATGAAGTAGCCTACGCTATAGCCCGCGCCACCTGTCATACGCTCATAGTGCAGCGTCACCGACCCCAAGGGGGAGTTCACGACGTATTCCTCGCCGCTATTGGCCACATAGCCTGGTCCATACTCCTGGCGCAGCTGTTTCTTCAGTTCCTGGAAACGCAGTCGGGCTTCTGCCTCGGTCAGTCCCACCTGCACCTCCTCCACGCTCACAGCATACACCATGCCCGTGCTGTCGCTCTTCATCAGGTTCACTCTCACGTCTTTTCCGCGACACTGCCCCTGATAGAGGTAATAGTAGTTCTGCTGGTGGGCAGGCTCCGCAAAGCCTTTTGCCACAAGCCGTTGGTGGAATCCCTTGCCCGTGATGCCGAGCGGTATGCCAAGGAAGGCATTGCGGTTCAGCCAGTTGTCCTGGCATATTGCGATGTCTGCCATCGGCAACTGCAGCGAGTCGCGATTGACCTCCTGCAGGGGTGCCACTACTTCTACCTGATGTTTTTTCTTTTTCTTCTTCGACTTCTTGAACAGCTGTGCATCAACCGTCAACGAGAACGACAGCAACAGCGCCAGAAGGAAACATATTCTATAGTTCATAGTTCATAGTTCATAGTGAATAGTGAATAGTGAATAGTTTTGATTACCCTTGGACATCAACCGAAAACAGCAAACAGTTAACCGCAAACTCTCCCTCACCCTCGGGGGAGCCGGAGGGGGGTCTTTTCACTCCTCAAAATACACACGCTTCACGCGGTTGGAGACCGATGTGAGCACTTCGTAGGAGATGGTGCCGAGCGTCTCGGCAACCTCCTGTGCCGTGAGGTGCGGTCCGAAGATTTCCACGCTGTCGCCTTCCTTGCAGTCGATGTCGGTCACGTCCACCAGTGCCACGTCCATGCAGATGTTCCCCACGTAGGGGGCACGCTGTCCGTTGACCACGCAACAGCCATGGCGGTTACCCAACCGGCGGTTCAGTCCGTCGGCATAGCCGATAGGAATAGCGGCAATCACGCTGTCGCGGTCGAGCACGGTGTTGCGGCTGTAGCCCACGCTGTCGCCAGCCGCCACATGGCGCAGCTGCAGGATGGTGGTCTTTAGGGTCGATACGTTCTCATAGAGTCCGATGCCCAACCGGCACATGTCCAACTGTCGCTCGGGGAAGCGGCTGATGGCAGCGGAGTTGCAGATATGTCGCAGTATCTTGTGCGGGAACGCCGCTTGCAGACGCTGGCTTGCCTGGTCAAACACCTCAAACTGGTGCTGTGAGAACTCGTCGAACCTGTCGCTGTCAGAACCCACGAAATGCGTGAAGACGCTTCGCGGCATCACCGCCTGCTGGTGGTGCAGCCGGCTGATGAGCTCGTCCAACTCTGAACTCTGAACCGCAGACTCTGAACTCTGAACTCTGAACTCTGAACTGACATTGAATCCCAGTCGATGCATACCCGTGTCGAACTTGATATGCACGGGCCATCCCGTGATACCCTGCTTGCGCGCCGCACTGATCAAGGCATCCAACAGGCGGAAGGAATACACCTCCGGTTCCAACCGGTAGTCGAACAGGGTCTTGAAGCTCGACATCTCGGGGTTCATCACCATGATGTTGGCTGTGATGCCGGCCCGACGCAGGGTCACGCCCTCGTCTGCCACGGCCACAGCCAAGTATTCCACGCCGCGGTCCTGCAGCGTCTTGGCAATCTCCACGGCACCCGCCCCGTAAGCATCCGCCTTGATCATGCACACCAACTTCGTCTCCGGCCGCAGGAAGGCACGGTGGCGGTTCAGGTTCTCCACCACGGCATTGAGGTTCACCTCCAATGTTGTCTCATGAACCTGGTTGGACAGCTGTTCCGTGATGCGGTCGAAGCCGAAGGCGCGCGCACCCTTGATGAGGATCACCTCGTTGCGCAGCGATGCGAACACACAGCTGCGCAGGAACTCCTCCACCGTCTCGAAAAAGGATGAAGGATGAGGGATGAGGGATGAAGGTTGGAGAACTCCCATGGCTGCCATGCGCTTCAGTTCCGGTCCGATGCCGATGAACTTTCGCACGCCACGCTTCACGGCAAGCTCCATCACCTGCCGGTATAGCTCTTCCTTGTTCATTCCGCTCTGGTAGATGTCGCTCAGGATGAGTGTTCCCCCACCCGACCGGCGCTGCATGAAGTCGAGCGCGATGTCCAATGAGTTGATGTCGGAGTTATAGGAGTCGTTGATGAGCGTACAGCCGTTTCGTCCGTCCATCACCTCCAATCGCATGGCAACAGGTTCTAAGTGTGCCATGCACGCTGCCAGCTCCTCCGGCTTTACGCC
Organism: Prevotella sp.; assembly: GCA_017444365.1. Taxonomy (GTDB): domain Bacteria; phylum Bacteroidota; class Bacteroidia; order Bacteroidales; family Bacteroidaceae; genus Prevotella. The sequence continues at coordinate 7,804 of JAFSWU010000098.1, read as the reverse complement.
TAAGTACAGGGCCACCGTTGCCGTGGTGATGGCATTCTCCACCGAAGCCTCGTCGATGAACGGGATGGTGAAGCTGTCCTCCGCACCTTGGAAGACGAAGGAAATCGTGGAATGTGGAATGTGGAGTGTGGAATGTTCTCCTTGAACTCCCTGTATATACATCGCCGCCTGCGGGTCCTTGCGCGACCAGCCGATGCGCTTGCCGCGATAGCCGGAACGCCGCATGCAGTGGCTCACCGTCTCGTCGTCGGTGCAATAGATCACCGCCTCCGTGTCATGGAACAGTTGCATCTTCTCCAAGCACTTCTCCTCCATCGAGCGGAAGTTCTCCTGATGAGCCGGTCCAAGATGTGTCAGCACACCGATGGTGGGCTGGATGATGTCGTGCAGGGCAGCCATCTCCCCGGGCTGACTGATGCCCGCCTCAAAGAGGGCCAGCCGGCTGCGCTCGTTCAGCAGCCATACCGACAGCGGCACACCAATCTGCGAGTTGTAGCTGCGCGGCGAGCGGGTCACTCCCAAGCTTCCCGACCCCTTCTCACCCTCCCCCTTGGGGGAGGCAAGGAGGGGGCTTTCCCTTAAGATTTGGTACAGCCACTCCTTCACCATCGTCTTGCCATTGGAGCCTGTAATGCCTATCACGGGAATGTCGAATTCGTCACGATGACGCTCCGACAATCGTTGCAGGGCCACCAGCGTGTCTTCCACCAACAGGAAGTTGGCATCAACGTATGCATCGCTCACGGTCTCGCTGTGCGACACCACGAAGTTGCGCACGCCACGCCTGTATAGTTCGTCGATATACTTGTGTCCGTCGCCCTGCCGTGTCACGAGCGCAAAGAAAAGCGTCTCCTCGGGAAAGCACAGCGAGCGACTGTCTGTCAACAGGAAGCCGATGGAGGCCGCCCTGCTACCATAGCGGCGTGCGCCCATCAGCACCGTAATCTGTTCTATCGTGTAGTTCATCTTATACCTATTTTATATATTTGCGCCAACCAAGTAGAGCGCAAGGTTATAGTTTTTTCTCTAAATACAGTTGGAAGAAATGATCATACACACAATACTCTCCATCCGTCTGCGTCACAAAGTCTTTCTCCAAAAGTCCCTTCACGGCAGAACTGACGGAACTGACCGATGGCAAGTGATATTTATGGACGAACTTTCCTCCAGAGATGGCTTTCACCTGTCCCTCGGCGGCAATCGCCATAAAGACGTTGCGCTGCTTCTCGGGCATCTGACGCAACAGCGCATCATAATACTCAGACGACAGCTGCAGATAGGTGTCGATGGCCACATCTATCATCTCCTTCGTACATGTCTCTCCCTTGGGCGTAAGCATGTACAGCATATTCATCATGCGCTGAACGTTTGCCGTAACCCCCTTGAAACGATGATAAATAATTTCCACTACGTCTCGCAACACTCTTCTGTTTCCGTTCCTTGCGAACAGCAGCTCCGCAAATTCCCAATAGCGGTCTAAAGGAATTGGATACAGACTCATAGGCACCACCGACTGATAAAACGGACGGGAAGGCGACAAGAACATCTCACTCATCAGATGACGCTGAGAACCGGCAAAGACAAAACAGGCATTCGTACATTGCTGAATCTGTGTACGCAAGGCTGCCTCTACATTCTTGTTGTCATTGTAGTAGAGAATCTGCTGGAACTCGTCAATGGCCACCAGACAACGTTTGTCCGCAGAACGCAGATAACTGAAAATCTCGTCAAGCGTAATCTGCGGTGGCGTCATCGCGCCTACGCCCAGCCCCCAGACAGGGTTACCATTTATGTCGAAGGAAATCTCCGAGCGTATGGAAAGCAGCACATTCAGAAACCCTTCCCAAGCTTTACGTCCCCGAGTCTTCAAAGAGTCGAGTATCGACTTGCCAAACATGTTGACAAAATCACGAAACGAGTCTGTAGCATAGATATCAATGACAAAGGTATAATAGTCTTCCCTAATGAAAGGCTGCTGGAAACAATGCTTCAGCAAGTCGGTCTTTCCCACACGTCGTGGGGAAATAAGAGCAACATTGTTACCATTGATCAGAAGATTGGTCAACATCTTCGTCTCATCCACACGGTCACAGAAATACTCCGCTCCCGCATAGCCGCTTGTCACAAAGGGGTTCTCTAACATCATTTTCCATTGCCGTTTATAGTCTGCAAAGTTAATGCTTTTATCATAATTATCAAAAAATAATTATCAAAAAATGATAAAACGCAAAACAACATCAAAAAAGCCCGCGCCAAAAAGGACGCGGGCATTGACTAATATTAATAATAACTTATTTGCCTTTCACAAGGCACGGATGCTGCCTCACGGCAGGAATGTCAATGTTTCATGTGGAATGTGGAAGGAGGAAGGTGGAATGAGAATACACAAAGGTAATCTCTCTCCTCTCTCCTCTTTACTTAATCACGACCATCTTGCCATTCACGATGTACAGGCCATGCTGCGGGTTCTGCACACGGCGGCCGCTCAGGTCATAGAAAGCACCGTTCTTAGGACTATTAACTATGAACTCTGCATTACGAACTGACGTTACGTCGTCGCTCCACTTGATGGCGAAGCCACGAGAAGCGGCACCAGGAAGAGCACTTGCGGGCAGGTAGGCACGGTTGGCAGACAAGGTGTAATTACCTGACGAAGCAGGTGTCTCAATAGCGGAATGATAGAAGCCTAACGTTCCGTCAAGCATGCCAAGGAAGTAGTCTGCGGTGCAATCATTTTCTTCACCATCCGTTGCATCCAAAGCAAAAGCTGTGTTAACATAGACACCCTCTAAGGCAGATGTTCCGCTGATAGCACTGAAGGCATCGCCTGTATTAATAGTCAGCGTTGCCGAGGTAGCGCTGGTGCTGTTACCTTTCAGGATGACAGGTGTACCAGCAGGAATCTTGTTGTCAGCGAGGGCAGTCGGAACGACAAAGCCAGCATGAACGTCAGACGTTACAATGGCATTCGCCGTAACGTCACTTCCGCTTACCGTCACATCAAACGGCAGGTAAGTCGTTGCGTAGGTATTATCGCCGATGGCGGTGAGAGAAACAGTTGCGTCTGTAGCAGGCTCTACTGTCCAGTAGCATGCGCTATTTCCATTTGGATTTCCGCCCATTGCTACACCAACTACATCTGTACTATTTACACGCATGTAATCGGTTGCTGTCGCACCGCCACCAATAACAACTTGTCCTGGCTGCGGAACTCCATCACTTGTAGGAACAGTGAAGTAGTTGGTAGTAGATCCGCTAACTAGATGCGTTGCAGCACTATTTGCTTGAATACCGATGTATTTGCCCTGCATCTGCATAGTGTATGTGCCGCTGCTTCCTGACAGATATACAATAGTTGAGACCTCGCTGTTGGTTCCCCCTACATTCAGTTGATCAGCATTAGTTGCTTTCAGATAAGTCTCAGCGGAAACACTCTTAATGCGGTAATAACCTGATGTTGGCCACTTGATAAAACCTGCCAATTTCGAGGAAAGTTCCTGATATTCCGAGAGAGAAATCGTCTCATCTGAATTTGCCGTACTAATGTCACCTGCCAAAGCAGTTGCATAACTTTCTGTAATTTGGAAATAGTCATTACCATAATTATCAACATAAGGTTGAATATTATTCTCGACAAGACCTGAATAATCCACATCGTTAATGTTGGTATATTGATGCCAACTTTCATTACCATAGTATTTCAATGATGCAGCACCGCCACCGTGATCGTTCCATCTGTGACCAGTATTTCCCGTGTATTGGAAACCAATCATTCCATTGCTTATGGTGATATACCAACGAGTTCCGTCATCAGTTGCCATGAGAGGATTCGTGTTATTATTATGAATCATTGTACTTGTTGTAGCAACAGCCTTGTTGTACACCTTAAATCCATCAAATGGGTTTCCTACGAAAGCCCAGAAGTAGCCATCAGAGCCATCAAAAGCACTTTGATCCTTGTAAGGATAGGGAGCAGAACCATTGTAATAAAGGTCATAGAATTTACTATTGCTACTTGCTGCAAGACGATACCAGCTTAAATGTTCCACATCGGCAGAAATGAGAGAAGACAGGCTGTAGGTACATTTCGCATAAATAGTAGTCACATCTCCATCTACTTCTGTAATCTCTGAGGTACATTCTTCATCACTGTAGAACGTAAAGGTACAACCATTCCTATTCAGACTTGACGGTATTGCCAAATCTTCTCCTTCAATACTTTCAACCTCAGCCTCTACACCTGTGAGCACAGCATCGTCATATACGACCTTATAAGTGAGCGTTACAACATTGTTGAACAAAGCCTCAACATCTGTCGGATCAAAGTTTCCTGCCTCAATGAGCAAGGAACCATTACCCTCGTCATTGGTGCTTGTATATTGGTAAGCATCTGGACTTACTGAAGGATGTACACCAAAGTGCTTTCCACCAATGGTCAGAATAAACGGATACGTTCCTTTTGTTGCTGTATAAGCTGATGCAGTGTATGTTACAGGGCTGGCAAGGACAGCATCTGTTACGTCAGCAGACAAAGAAAGTTTCGTTCCATTAACATAAGCAAACTTCTCCTCGCTGATGCTATAGAGATAATAATAACCATCATGCTGGATGAAAGCAAACTGTTGCTTTGTATCATTCCAAGCTTGAGCTAAGGACAACTCAGCTGTTGAGTTCACATCTGTGGCGTCTGCACCAACTGCCCACCAACCACGTGGGTTTGCGATGTTATACTTCTTAGTTGTTGAGATGTCACTCAGATTATAAGCAGCGTCGGGAATCGTGACCGTATAAACCGTATAAGGATGTGCGCTTGCCCATGTTGCAAAACTTCCTTTGTTTCCGTTCCAATACTGACTGTTACCTGTTTGGTCAATATTCTCAATTTGTACGATGTGATTATCTGAAGAAGGTGAGGTGTTGAATGTGCCATCATCCTTTAACGATTGCGAGCTACCTGTATATTGGCTGAATTCGATAGCCTGTGAAGCAGTTGCAGAAAAGGTTTTGGGGGCTGCATAATATTGACCCGCATACAAACTATATAAATAATACTGACCAGCGGTTTCAGTATTCTCCAATGTCCATTGCTGATAGCCATTAATATCAGTATGACTCAAGGGGGCTGTGTTAAGGTCTTTAGTAACCGTACTACCATAGGCACCAACAAAACCACTTCGAGGTTCACTTTCATTATACGAACCAGAATGATGAGTATCAAAAATCATATAGCGCGTACCAGCGGTGATTGAGCTCAGCTCAACACGGCTTCCAGCTCTGGCAATGATAGGACGCAAGGTAACTGTCATTGACTTTACCGCAAGCCAATTCATAGTTCCTGATGTCTGCTGGAATGTCATTTTCAGCGATTTTGTATAAAGTCCACTCGGGCTAAACGTATAGGCAGAACCTCCAGAAATACTATTTTGCGTGTCACCAGCTACCGTCATCTTAAAAGGATTACTGGATGAAAGTGCCTGCACTTGCATTGACATAGCTACGATAACATAGCCAGAAGGAGCCGTTAGCGTTATCTCCTCATCCGTCTGTACAGTAGAGGGCTGCAAAGTCAAACATTTTTGGTTCCAATAAGTTCCTCTGTCGATCTTGGGCGAAGAGAGTATTAACCCTGCCAATCCCGAGGTAGCATTGGTTGTAAAAGTGTAGGGCGTTGTTGCCGTGCTTCGCGTACCATAAGTGTCGTATGGGGTATTCGTGTTGCCACCATCAACCAGTGTCACTGTCACGTCAGCCCATGCCCCCATGCATACGAGCATGAGGAATGTTAGTATTGTAGTAATTTTTTTCATAAATTGTTGATTTTTGTTGCTTTTTTGTTTGATGATTAATTGAATCAGTGGGATGTTGTTGGTAAAAGAGCCCTGTAAGGGCTTTGAGCTCAAAGCCCAAGGCATCGCCTTGGGTGACGGCGCATAAGGATGAAATGACGCCCTGTAAGGGCAACAGCAGAATACCTATTCCTGTTTAAAAGGCTTTTGCCCTTACAGGGCGTTGCCTTCCCGAATTGGCTCCCCAGGGTGATACCCTGGGCTAAGTGCTGTTGGGCTTTCAGCCCGCTGCTCCGAAAGTTTCGCCTTTTACCTTTTTTACTCTTCTACCTTTTTACTTTTTTACCTTTAATAAAAGGGTTAGTCATCCCATACGGAGCGGGGCGAAACAGTTCCACCGTCATCGTAGCTTTCACGGGAAAGTCCGATGGCATTTGTTGAATTGGTTCCTGTTACAGACTGATTTTGGACATTAATCGATCCGTCCAAAATCCGCAGACCACGCATGGGCGTGGTCAAACACAAAGGTTTTAGATAGTTTTTTTTCATCATGTTGAATTTTTTAGTTATTTGTATTATTAGTTTATGAATCCTCTTCTTTAGGCATACCAACAGGACACAATGTGCCCTATTTCGGATTTTCGCCACAAAAATACCTACTTTTGCGCTATCAAAAAAAAAAAAACGGTTAATTTTGGTTAACGACTAATGGAGAAGTAGAAAGACATAGTAACATACTAACAAAATCATGACATAGTAACAGAATAACAAAGGGGTTTTGACTCTATTCTAAGGATTCAAGGATTGAAGGAATTACGGACTCTGTGGCTTTGAAATTCCTTGACAAAGAGCCTCACGAGAATCGCGTATTTGCGAGCGAGGTGACTTTCGGCTCGAAATACGCGAGTATTTTGATGTTTTAATAAATCGTTGATTATCAGAAGCTTAGCTCACAGAACTTTGTTTTGGAGGGTTCGGAGATGTCAGTTATGGAGTGTAACTCTTAGAGTTGTACCTCATAACTCTATGTTCCGCCCCTCTTAACTCAATGTAACGAGATGCTCAAGAGAGGAGAGAGAATACCATGGGTGATGAGCGGCGACCCCTCCAGGGTGACAAAAGGGAAAAGTCAATTGTCAAAAAATAATTTATGATAAATTCGTGATCAATTTATGATAATTTGTGTGTTAGAAGAAAAAAATAGCGTGAATAATATAGGTTAGACCAAAAGAGTTTCCAAAGAATCCTTGAATCCTTAGCCTACATCCACGCCCAGGGGCATTTCGGGATAGCGGAGTTTGAGTTCCTCTATCTGCTTGTGGGTCTTGGCAAGGAAGGCTTGGTACTCGGAGGATTCGGGATGAAAGGGGCGATGGGCGAGGGCCTCGCGCAGGGGTTTCCACTGGCGCATGAAATCGTGGGTGGCCTCGCTGAAATAGGTTTCGCCGAAGCGTTGCCAGATGTACTCCACCGCCTGCTCGGAGGGGTGCAGCATGTCGGGGGCATAGAAACGGTAGTCGCGCAGCTCGTCGAGCACAATCTCATAGGAAGGGAAGTAAGAATACCCCCCCTCCGGTCCCCCAGAGGGGGGAAGAGTGGGAGAAGAGGGGTGTTAGGGGTGTAAGGAGTGGAGGACTTCTTGGATGGCCAAGAGGAGGGTGGCCTTGCTGAGCTGGCTCTCGTGGTAGCCGTATTTGCGGTAGCGGATGGGACTGACAGTGAGGATGACGCGCACGGCGGGGTTGCAGGCTTGCAGGAGGGTGATGGCCTGGCGCAGGTAGTCGGCACACTCATCAACGGAGAGCTCGCGCTCCTCGAAGAGTCGCTGCGGTCGCTTCTCGCAGTTATCCACAATCTCGCCCGTCTCCTTGAGGATATAGACATGGTTGGTGCCAAGGGTGAACACCACGGTGGAAAATCCTTCCTCCCTTACCTCTCCCTCCCCTTGGGAGGACCGGGGTGGGGTCTTTGCCACCATCCTTTGAACGGTATGCAGGATGCTGGCGGGGTTGTACATC
>JAFSWU010000097.1 GCA_017444365.1 Prevotella sp. | reverse complement strand
GTTGATGTCGGCATCAATGGTGGCATAGCCCCAGTCGAAGAGCAGCTTGGGCTGAGTCAGCTTGGTGAAGGTCTTGTCGGCATACGAGTAGTACATGCGGTCGTATCCTTCCTCGGGACGGTTGAGCATGGAGTAGTAGATCATGTAGCCGCCCTTGTCGCCGTTCTCCCAAACGTAGTCGGGATCCCAGAAAATCTGCGGTGCCCACACGCGGTTGATGGTTGACCAGTCCTTATAGACGCTCTCGGCATCGGGGTTGCAGAAGATGCTGGTGCCCTTGCGGTAGTCGAAGGTGATGCTCTTCCAGTGGATGAGGTCCTTGCTGGTGAGCAGGTCGATGCCGTAGTTGTCCCACTTGTGTGACTTGGCAACGCACATGTCGGTGGTCACCATCACGTAGCCCTTGCCGTTCCAGGCACGGGTAATGAAGGCATCGCGCTGTCCGCCTTCGATGCGGGCATGCTCTTGGGGATCCATGATGGCCTCGCCACCGAGGATGTCCTGATAGTTGTAACCGTCGCGGCTAACGGCATAGGCTGTGTATTCGCCTTTGTCGCTCATGTGGCAATAGAGATAACCGTAGTCGCCTTTCGCGAAATTCTGCGCTGTGGCCGACATTGTCGCCAGGGTCAGCGCTGTTGCAATAAAAATCTTTTTCATTGTTGTTAGGTTTTTTATTAGTTGATAGCTTATCGTTTCAGTTTATTGTTGATAGTGAAAAGTGAATAGTTTTGATTACCCTATGCTAATCTCATTCCACATTCCACATTCCACATTCCACATTCCTCATTTCTCATTCCTCATTCCTCATTTCTCATTCCTCTTTTGCCATATCTCCACGGAGTTGATGATATTCTGCCACAGGATGTAGCAGCCGGGACCTACGCTCGACAGCGGGTTCAGGTAGGTGTAGGCAATCCAGATGGCGAAGGCGGTGTTCTTCTGTCCCAGTCCCTGTCCGGCCTCCACCGTGGCGTCGAAGTAATGGCCTATCCAACGCCCCACGGCAAACTGCACGATGCAGAGGACGAGACCAAGCAGGGCGATGACGAGCAGGAAAAGCACGGTTGCGTCGGCATGGCAGATATTCTTGACGGTGGTGCCGGAGACAATCATCAGCGAGCATGCCCACAGATAGTAGGAGAGGTCGCGCACGGAGATGATGCGGCGGTGGAGGGATTTCATGAAATGCTTCACCAAGTATGCCATCAGCATGGGTACCACGAGTATGATGAGCACCTGATAGAAGATGGTGAGAAACGCCGACAGGAACGTGATGTGGCCGGACCGCTCCACCATGGGGAAGCAGATTGGGATGAACAGTGCCGTGACGAAGTTGGAGAGAAAGGTGTAGGTGGTCATCTGCTCCAGCTTGCCGCCCAGTTTCTGTGTCACCACAGGTGCGGCCGCTGCACAGGGTGCGACAATGCAGGTAAGCAGAGCCTCCATGAGTATGAGGTTGTCGCCTGTGAGACGGTAGATCAGAATGAGCATCATAGCCAGCATGAGGAACACCACCTGAAACACGCCCACCCACAGATGCCAGGCTACGGGACGCAGCCGGCGGAAATCGACCTTGCAGAAGGTGACGAAGAGAATGAGGAACATGAACAGAGGCAGGATGCTGTTGCATACTGGGGCAAAAAGTTGAGCCGCTCCATCGAGCGTCGGCACAAAGGCAAACACCAGATACAGCAACGTGCCCGTTGCAATGGCAACAGGAAGTGTCCAGTCTTTTATGAAGCGTATGACTGTCATAGATGGGACAAAATTACGAAAAAAAGGGAGAAAAGCCAAACATACAAGTAAAAATATCGTTCATGATGATGAGTAATTCATAATTAATTCGTAATTTTGCAGTCGAGTTTCTAACATGATGTGTAAAACTTAATAGGAGAAGACAGTGGATTTCGGATTCAGGAAAATATACATGGACACTCTTTTCCTGCTGAATGGCAAGAAAAGCAGTGGAATGAAGCGCTACGCAGGACCTTATTCTCATGGTAACGCATGGTTCTCGTATGTCGAAGGCGAGTCGGAGAATATCTATGAGGGTCGTTTCGTCTATCGTCACGACTACTCGGAGTATGGACACCAAGCCTACACCGATATCAGTGGAAAGTTTGCCGACGGCCGTAAAGAGGGGAGATGGAAGTTCCGCCACCTGGACAATGGCATCGTCATCAAGGCGGATATTGACTATAGTGCGGGAAACCTGAACGGGCTCTATCACGTGGAACGCTGTCAATCGTTGTTTGACGGATTGTTGACAACCAAGAAGACACACGAATTGTCGTTGCAACTTAGCAACGGGGCTCCCGTGGGCGATGTGGTGGGCTTCTCCCGCTATCAGTCTTTCAAGGCTCATTGCGACCAGGCGGGTTTCCCCGATGGCATGTGGACGCTTGTTGACTCTGACATGGACAAGACCGTTAACTATGTCGAGATGTGGGAACATGGCATATTGAAGGAGTCGTTCTATCTTGATCACATCACGGGAAGGAAGATTACGTGTGAGGAGCACGTCCGCAAAGTCATCCAGAACATCGTACAGCACTATTCCTACGGATTGGAACGCCGTATTGAGAAAGGCTCAACCTATTGGAACGGGCGCATCCATTCCTTTAAAGGAAACAGCTAAAAGGCACAGGCGACTGTGACCTTGCAAAAAGAGAGGATGCTTATTTCAGCGCATTCTGCATTCGTGTCGCTTCGTCCTCGATGTATTTCGAGAGGCTGCGGGCGATTTCGGGATAGTAGTCGTTGAGTGTTGGGTACAGATCGCGGTTGTTGGCGTAGTATCGGAGACTGTTCACGAGTTCGGGAGTCCAGCGGAAACCGTTGCGCCAGGTTTCGTTGAACATCTCGTTGAACGTCTGTTTGCTCATGAGTCCGTTGTCCATCATGTAGATGAATACAGCTGCGCGGACGATGCTCTCGTTGATAACAATACGCCAGTCGTTGTAGGCCTGATTGTTCATCTCTGGCTGTGACCACATGTAGAGCCTCTGACCCACCTTCTCGATGAGTGCGGCGTTGGTGGCATTGTCGAGCAGGGGATTGACGAAGGAGTGGTTGAACTCATGGACGAGAACATCGGTAAACCATTGGGGCTGTGCCGTTGTAGGGTTGAGTTGGTAACCCAAGATGGCGAACACCTCGAAGGGCTGACCGGGTAACTGGCGATTCACGCCGTTGTTGTGGCGTCCGTAGGTGAAATTGATGATGATGTGGAACTGTCCGGAAGCTTCCGTGCCGTAAAAACGGGTATACCACTCCTGATGGAATTTGGGCATTATCTCGGTCTCAAAGTTCTTTACACCCTCATCGTAGAAGGCGCGATGCTGCTCGAAGAATTTGTGGAAACGGGTGTCTTTATAGAACTGATTGAGCTTGTCCACGAAGTCATCAACATCGACATTCTTCCAACCGTCGTACACGCCGTTGTTGAGTTCGGCGCGATTGCCGATGAGCGTCAGTTTTCCCTTTTCAATGTTGAGGTGAACGGCCATATTCATCACTCTTTCATAGCCAATTCCGTACTTGTTGCGTAACTCTTGAGCGAGGACTACGGCGGCGTGCTGCTTGTAAGGTGTGAACCACGCCTCCGTGTCTTTCGTGTATTGTCCGGCCAAATCCATACTGTACTCTGGATAGCCCGCCGTGCGGGCGAGGATGTTCATGAGTTCGACGGTCTCGCTGACTTCAACTTTAATTTGCTCCGATGCTGTGATGGCAGCGAGGGCGAGGATGATTGATAGGATGTTTTTCTTCATTGCTTTTATCCTGATTGGTGGAAAAATTACCCATTCATTCCTTGATAAAGTGCCACTGGTCCAAGATGCCATGTTTTCGTTGCTTCATCCTCTAAACACTTGTATGTGTCAGACGAATAAATCACCCTCATTGCCTCAACAACACCTATGCCCTTGTCTTCTGACAGCATGTCTGCAAGCCATGCTACTTTTGATGGTAGCAGAAGGTACAGGTTGCTCTGATTGATATCCAAATTCATTTGATGACCTCCTTTGCTTCCAAGAAAGTTAATGTTTGCAATGCTGCCTCCGTGTGAAAAAGATATTGGTCAACAAGCCTATATGTCTTTAGTTCGGCAATTAGGTTCTGTTTATTAAGCAGTCCTCCCTCATAGAGTGCGAAAGCTGCGTAAACACGGTCGTTGGCGACAGGACCATACACAATGTCATAATCATGGCTGAAGCCCTTCTGGGTACGATTCTGCATAACGAAATCAACCCATTCTTCCGTGGGGGCATGAAATATCAAACAATTCAACTTTTGTAAAGCTGTATCATCAAATTCAAATGTGTTGACATAACCATGAGCGGATTTGTATTCTCTCATTCTTCTCAGCACCCAGTCCTCCGCTTGTTTACATGACGTTGTTGTATAGAAGCCGCTACCATAGTCAAGAGTACGGTAGGGTGGTCTAAGTTCCGGCTTGTCAACTATCTCTATACTCCCATGATATACCCTCATACGTTTTTCTGTTTTCTAAATTTTATAAATTCTTCAATATCCTCCAATATCCATTGACGGCTTTGGGTGTGTAGCACCTCATAATGCTCAGCCAAATAGTCAAGCACCTTGTATTCATCCAACTGGCGCATAGCTTCAGCTCCAGTTATTTGCTTTTCGTTTTTATATTGCTCAATGCAGAATGAAACGAAATATGCTATGTCTTGTCTCTTTTTATCCATTCCGTTCAGTACTAACTCGTTCAAGCCGATTTGATTTGAGTACAAATTTAAAAAGAAAACTCCGAACCGCCAAGCGATTCGGAGAATATTTGATTGTTATGGGGTAATCCGAGAGTCTCTCCGATTACTTCCCGAGGTGACGGTAGTACTCGCAGGCGGCGAGGAGGAAAGCTCCTGTGCCGAAGTTGGTCACCGACTTCTGGTCAACCACCTGTCCGGGGATGGCTTTCTCACCAATGGGCTGCACGTAGCCTACGGTACCGTCGGGCTGCAGGGCAATGGTAGCAAGATACTCCCAGGCCTTGTCAACCACAGGCTGGTACTTCTTGGCAGGCAGATAGCCGTTATTGATGCCCCACTGCAGTCCGTAGGTGAAGAGTGCCGTGCCAGATGTCTCCCGTCCGGGAGCCTGGTCTGGGTCGGCCATGGAGCGGGTCCAGTAACCTTCCTCCTGTTGTAACTTGGCCACGGCAGCAGCCTGGCGCTGGTAGTACTTGATGTACTCCTTGCGATGAGAGTCGTTTGTGGGAAGGTCGGCGAGCACCTTAGCGAAGGCAGCGAGCACCCATCCGTCACCGCGTGCCCAGAAGTCTTTCTTCCCGGCAGCGGTCTTGTGCTTCGGATAGACGTACTTGCCATCGCGGAAGTAGAGTCCCGTCTCCTGATCGTACATGATGCTGTTGGCGTACTGCCAGTTCTGATACATCTTCTCCAGATACTTGGTATCGCCCGTGAGCTTATACATCTTGGTCATCACCGGCATCACCATGTACAGGGCATCGGCCCACCACCAGAAGTCGTTGTCCTTGGAGTCGGCTTCGAACCCCATAACCTCCTTGGCACGGGCAATCTTGAAGTCGGCAGGTGCCACACTGTTCAGGTCGAGGTAGGTCTGGAAGCAAATCTGCCAGTCGCCGAAGAGCACGTGCTGCATCGACTCGCCGTACTGTTTGTACTGCCATTTGGTGTTGTCTTTCTCTCTTGCTCCTTGCCAGAAGTTTTTTTCTGCCCACTCTTTGGAGTAGTTCATCCAGGCAAGGTTCTTGAACAGGAGGAACGCCTCCATGTTGCCAGTGTGGTAAACGGCAGGATCCCAGAACGAGCGTTCCTGTCCGTGATTCTGCTGCCAAGTGTTGTTCACCTGATAGACAATGTCCTTCACCTCCTCTGGTGTCCACTCCTTGGCGGTTGTTGACATGGGGAGTAGCGTGAGGAGGAAGAAGAACCATCCCCAGTGCGTTCCTGCGGTGTGTGTATGCTTTGCTTTTAAGTTCATCATATTCTTTTTTTACTCTTTTACTTTTTTCCCTTTTACCATTTGTCCTTCGTCTGGATGTCATCACCCCAGCGATGATCCTTCGGGAAGGGCTGTCCACCCCATGCCTTCACCTGTGTCCAAGGCTGTGCCTCGCAGGTCCAGAAGTCGTGGTCGGCAGGCAGTCCGAGCGGCATGAATGACAGGCTGGTCATATAGAGCGAACCGTTGTTGGTGTACCAGTCGGCAGTGCCGGGCTGTGAGCCGCAGAAACCGATGGTGAGATAGCCACCCTCGTTGTAGTTGTTCTGCTGGTCGAACATGCGGTGCATGACCTGTGTCAGTGCGGCGCGCACCTGTCCGTTGCTGAGGTCACTGGGCAGTTTCTGATACCATGCCATGAGTGCCAACGGCTGAAGGGCTGCAAGACGGTAGGGCGTTGAGCGACCGATGACGGGGAAGGTTCCCTCGGGCGAGATGAAACG
>JAFSWU010000096.1 GCA_017444365.1 Prevotella sp. | reverse complement strand
TGTGGTCAAAGTGGTCATTTGGTCATTTGTCATTTTCATTTTCGGATTCGGTCATTTGCTCACTATATATAAATATAAATATTTATTATATAGTGGCGGATTTTGACACATTGAAAACGATTTTGACCAAATGACCAAATGACCAAATGACCGCGCAAGCGACCATTGACCATTGACCATTCTCCATTGACCATTCTCCATTGACCATTGAAGGCTGCGATTGAGCGAGAGAAGTCGGAGATCGCTTCGACTTCCGAGCGTGAGCAGGCTCGACCGCAGTCAACATTGACCATTGACCATTTCACTCTCCATAACTGACGGTGAAGCCGTCACCTCTCAGTAACCGTGGGTGCGAGCGACGAGCGAGTACCCCCGGATAGGAGAATAGCAGGGTAACATCGACCCTGAAGGGGTCGCCCATTCTCTGGGAAAGAGGAGAGAGGAGAGAGGAACGAGCATCTCGGAGCAGTGGAACGAGGGGCTCAAGTCAATGGAACGGGGAGCTAAGAGCAATGCTTTGGCATTCTCGATGCAGTGGTAAGTCGTTTGCCAACGGCTTTTTGGTTAATACCCGTTAAACGGAAAGATTGACAGAGAATAATCTTTGAATGCGCCAAAAAGAGAGGGGTAGCAGGTTAAAGTACTGACCCTCTCTTTGTGTATTACGAAAATGTTAAAACAAAATTATCGTGAATAATTCAGGTTAGTGCATGTTGGAATCGACGAAGATGAGCGGCAACAGGTCTTTAACGCTGCGGACGCGATAAATGCCCTTGGTGCCATACAGCAGCACCTCCATAGAACGCTGGTAGCGGTCTTCCATCTCAAGCATCACCTGGCGGCAGGCTCCACACGGGGAGATAGGGTCGGCCATCAGCCCGTTGCTGTTCTTGGCTGCGATGGCGAGCATGGTGATGGCTTTCTCGGGCGACTGCGACTGTGCGGCAAAGATGGCGGCACGCTCGGCGCAAAGGCCCGACGGGAAGGCGGCATTCTCCTGGTTGGCTCCGATAACGATGGAACCGTCGTCAAGCCGCAAGGCTGCTCCCACGTGGAAATGGCTGTACTTGGCGTATGAGTTGCGGGTAGCCTGAATAGCCGCATCAACGAGTTCGCGTTCTTCTGCTGAGAGTTCCTCGATTGCCTGGAACTGCATCTCTATCTCAATTTTGACTTTTTCCATCTATGGTTTTCGTTTAGGTTTTACATGAGGTTTTTATGGTTTGATGTATTCGTATGCTCCGATGTCGGGAGTGGGTTTGCGGGTGATGCCACGCCTGTCAACGGGGAATGCCGTTGCGGGGTCGGCTCGGCCTATGGCTACGCTCAGGCTGTCGAGCCGGAAATCGTATTGCAGGCTTTCCTCGGGCATATCTACAAAATGGCCGTATCCTACCCAAGAGTTCTGAACGGTGTCTTCGTAGATGACATGGGTGAAGAAGACGCTGTCTTCATCTTCAACCAGCGGGGTGCGCAGGACGCAATGGTCGAACAGGAAGTTGCACGCGGTGGTGCTGTCGCCGACGAGTATCAAGATCTCGTCATCGGAATAGCCGGTGATGAGGGTGTTGCGACAGTTGAACGTGAGGGAATGATTGGCGGAGCTCACACGGAGGGCACGCATGCCGATTTCGAAGGGATAGAACTGTGCAAGTGTGGAGGAGTTGACGTCCGTCCAGCCACCATCGAGGGCGAGGCAGCAGCCATAGGCGTTGGTGAGCTGGCAGTTCGTGATGTTCAGTCGGCAGTTCTCGGCAGAGACGGCGTGTCCCTGGCAGTTGTGTACGGTGGAGGATATCATCTCCAGCTTCAGCTGATTCACGTCGGAGGAGTCGGCCACGATGCCATAGTAGGGCGAGTGGAGGTCGGTATAGACGAGCTGGTTGCCGTAGGATGACTCATTGAGGTGGATGCCCCTCCACTGGCCGCTGACCTGGTCATAGGGCAGGTAGTCGAACATGCGGTCGATGCGGTCGCCGCGCAGCACAACGTTGTCGGTGGCTGTTCCCTGACAGGAGAGCCGGCCATAGACTTCAATGCCGGCATTGTTGTGGAAATAGAGCGTGGTGCCAGCGGCAATGGTCAAGGTTGCCATGCTGTCAACGGTGATGCCGTCGTAGATGACGATGGGACGGGTGGAGGCGATGGTGGTGTCGGAGCTGACACGGAGACCGTGCAAGAGGGTTGCGTCCCACGAGTAGGCGTTCAGGTGAACGCGCTGCTCCACCCCACTCTCCAGTCGGAAGATGAGGTTGTCGTTGAGCAGCAGCGGCCGGTCGCCGTTGTTATAGGGCGAGGTGAGTTCAACGAACACGCGGATGCTGTCGCCCTTTCTGATTTCAATGTCGTTTGCCTGGAAGCCTGCCGATGAACCTAAGTAGATGCCATCGACGTTGACTCGGAATCCGCTTTGGTTGCCTCGCTCCAAGCGCACGTTGGTGCATCGGATGCCGTCGCCGGAGTTGTTGAACACCCAGAAGTCGCGAAGTGCTGAGGGCACGTTGCTGAAGACGGTGTCGAGCTTCACGGTGTCTGTGGAGAAGGTGAGCAGATGGTCGGGCGAGGAAGAGAATGACTCGAAGTCATCGTTGCAGGAGGTGAACGACGACAGGCACAGCATGCTCAACAGGAGCATACATCCGCTAACGTTTATCAGGCGTTTCAACATTTCTCTGTTTTTATTTCAATAACGTGGAAAGCGACTGATTATTATAATCGCCTACCACTATATCTGCGAAGGGAGCTATCGACTCGGCAGGATTGGTGGTGGAAAGTCCCACAACCGTCATGCCTGCGGAGCGCACGGAGCGCAGGCCGTTGAAGCTGTCCTCGAAGCCTACGCACTCGTGGGGGGCAACGCCCAGCCGCTCGGCCGCCTTCAGGTAGCAGTCGGGATGGGGCTTGCTCTGCGTGAAGTCCTCAGAGGTGAGAACGGCATCGAAGTAGGAGTCGAACTCCGGATGCGCACGGCGCACGTTCTTCATCTTCTCCTGATTGCTGCTGGTCACCACCGCCGTGAGGATGCCCTTTGCCCTGAGGTGCTCGATGAACGGCTGGAAGCCGCTCACATAGTCGAAGCTCATCTGCCGCTCGAAGTCGTTCAGGCGCTGGGTGATCTTGGGTTGCTCGTCTGGAAGCGACGCAAACACAGAGCCGTAGATCTGAGTCAGCGTCTGCCCCTTGATTTCGTTCTCAAGTCCTGGGCGGTCGGGGAAGTAACGCCGGCATTCGCCACCCCAGAACACGGAGTACTGGGGTTCGGTGTCGAAGATGACTCCATCGAGGTCGAAGAGGCAGGCCTTTATTAGTTCATAGTTCATAGTTCAGAGTTCAGAGTTCATTCCTCATTCCACATTCCTCATTCCACATTCCTCATTCCACATTCCTCATTCCACATTCCTCATTCCACATTCCTCATTCCACATTCCTCATTCCTTAGTCCTCACCCTATCGATTTCGGCAATGCCCTTTTCGCTACAGAAGCCTCGGATGAAGAGCAGGATGATGTTGTGATAGATATGCTGCAGGGGGTACTGGTTGTACATCTGCGAAGTCATGACATAGTTCATCGATGCTTCACCGATGCGCGACACGATCTCATAATCAACATCGCTGCGGAAGTAGCCCTCTTCCACACCACGGGCGAAGAAAGCACGGGCCTTATCTGCCTGCTTCCGATGGTGTTGCTCAAGAAATTCCATCACCAGACGATACCTATGCAGGTCGGCCAGATATATGGGATTGGTATTTGCCAGCCGGCTCATCTGATAATCGTAGAACTTCATCAGGATTTCGATCACATTGTAGTCATTACAAGACATAAACTCCTGTTGTTGGAGGTGTATCTCCTGATCGCGTTTCTTGAGACATTCCAACAACAACGCCTCCTTGTTGGAATAGACCTCGTAGAGCGTGCGCTTGGAGATACCCAAGAGGCTGGCAATATCATCCATCTTCACAGCACGGATGCCCTTGGACATGAACTCGTGCATGGCAACCTCAAGAATCTTAGACTTAAGGCTCTCACGATAACTCTCCGGATTCATTTTATTGGCCATAGTGTTTCAAATTATGTACAACATAGTCATTATTTCTCATGATGGCAAAGCTACGAAATACAAGTGTATTGCAACTTCACGCAGCCAAAGTTACGAAAAAAAATAAGAACTCGCATCTATTTTAAAGTTTTTTCGACCTGTACGGTTGAAAAGTGACTGCAAAAGAAATATCCAAGCTCGTTCTGCGTTATAAATGTAAATCATAACGAATAAAGAACGTGGGAAAGTCAAAATTAGAATTTTATGCCAAGATAACGACCTCTGACGGTC
>JAFSWU010000095.1 GCA_017444365.1 Prevotella sp. | reverse complement strand
GGGTGTCAGGAATGTCCTCACATGTGAGCACCTGTCCCACAAAAAGTCCTTTCAATCCACCCTTGATACTTTGAACCTCCTCGACGGAGTCCACCTCGAGACCACAGGAAGTGAGCGCATCAGCCACCTGCTGAGCGGTCAAATCGAAGTCCACATACTCCTTGAGCCACTTATAAGAGATATTCATTCTTAATGCTTTATTTGGTGTATATTTCGAAATTTCGTGCAAAATTACGAATTTTTCATCATTAAACCAATACAATTAGAATAATTTTTGTACTTTTGCAACGATTATGATGGAAAAAGGAGTGGAGTAAATGCGTAATTTAAAACAATATTAAGATATGCGACTGAATGGCCGAAGAGAAAGTAACAACGTGGAAGATCGCCGCGGTCTGTCCAGTGGTGCAAAAGCAGGTATAGGTGGCTTGGGAGGTATCATTGTCATCCTCCTGATGACATTCCTGAGTGGAGGAAACATCGGCGATGCCGTTGTCAACATCCTTCAGAACGGAGGTATCGAATCCCTTCAGGAAGAACAACCAGCCGACCAGCGAGCGTTCACGAAGGAGGAAGAGGAACTGGCAACCTTCTCACGTCAGATTCTGGCGGGAACAGAGGATGTGTGGACAGAGGTCTTCCGCCAGATGGGGCGTCAGTATCAGCCCCCCACCCTGGTACTCTTCACCAACAGGGTAAACAGTGCCTGCGGGTCGGCATCAGCTGCCGTAGGTCCGTTCTACTGTTCGGGTGACCAGAAACTGTATATCGACCTGTCGTTTTTCACCCAGATGAAGCAGCAGTTAGGTGCCGACGGCGACTTTTCCTATGCCTACGTCATCGCCCACGAGGTGGGACATCATGTTGAATACCTGTTAGGCACGCTCGGAGCTGCCCACCAGCAGATGAGCCAGATCAGCAAGACCGAAGCCAACAAGATCAGTGTGCGTCTGGAGCTGCTCGCCGACTACTATGCCGGTGTATGGGCACACTACGATGATGCCAAATACCAGTCGCTGGAACCTGGAGACATCGAGGAAGCCATTGACTGCGCACAGAAGATTGGCGACAACTACCTCCAGAAGAAGGCACAGGGCTATGTGCAGCCGGAATCGTTCACCCACGGAACAAGCGCACAGCGCATGAAGTGGCTCAAGTTGGGTATCGACAAAGGCGACATGCGCATCAGCACATTCAATATCAGTGAAGAAAATCTTTAAAGAACTGAAATCTACTACTTGACGTATAAAAACCAATGAAACAACTTAAGATTTCTAACAAGATAACCAATCGTGAGGGCGAGTCCCTTGACAAATACCTTCAAGACATCTCTCACGAGGAGTTGCTTACCGACGAGCAAGAGGTGGAGTTAGCCCAACGTATCCGGCAAGGAGACAAAGACGCACTCGACAGGCTGACCAAAGCCAACCTGCGCTTTGTGGTCTCCGTGGCGAAACAATACCAGGGTAAAGGGCTGACGCTGCCCGACCTTATCAATGAGGGGAACCTGGGACTTATCAAGGCCGCAGAGCGGTTTGACGAGACGAGGGGATTTAAGTTCATCTCCTATGCGGTCTGGTGGATTCGGCAGAGCATCATGCAGGCCATCGCCGAGCAGAGCCGCATCGTCAGGATTCCCATGAACCAAGTGGGCAATGCCGGCAAAATCAACCAAATGCTTAACAAGTTTGAGCAGGAATACGAGCGGCGGCCCAATGTTGATGAGATTGCCGAGGAGACCCATATTCCCGAAGAGAAGATTGTGGATGCCATGAAGAATGCTGGCAAACACATCTCAGTGGATGCCCCGATGGGCGATGGTGACAGCAGCAGTCTGTTAGATGTCCTTCCCAATGATGACTCCCCCATGGCCGACAGCGAGCTACAGATGGAGTCGCTCAGAGAGGAGATAGCAGAGACGCTGAGCCTGCTCAACGAGCGCGAGCGGTTCGTCATCGAAGCCTTCTACGGCATCAACCAACCAGAGATGACGCTTGAAGAAATTGGCAACAAGCACGGGCTGACCCGCGAGCGAGTGCGCCAAATCAAGGAGAAGGCCATCAGGAAACTTCGCAAGAACACCAAGAGCAAAGCGCTGAAGACGTATTTGGGAGGGTGAGAGAGAGGAGAGAGGAGAGAGGAAGGATGAAGGGTGAAGGATGAAGGATGAAAGATTATGAATTAAGCATTATGCATTATGAATTATAAAAGAATCGCTACATTATTATTTGCAACCCTGCTGTTGACACAAGCATGGGGGGCGGGCAAACAGACACCTATTTATATATTTGGATTTGCAGCATCATTTACCGACTCTTTGGTTTATTTCACAGATATTCAATTTGTCGAGGATGCCTACATTGACAAGAAGACAAAATTTCTCTTCAACCGAGAGGACTACTCGCAACAGCTGCGCGAATACCTGAAACAGAAAGGTGAGCAGACCCCAACCTGCGTGACTTGCTATGCGAAGAACAGAAAGAAGATTGAGAAGAAATACGTCAAACTTCGCCACCGATATACGCGTGGCGGCAAGTACGAGATTCAATACATCGACAAATCCTCATTCAGCTACCAAAGAGTAGAACCAGACCTCACGAGGAATCTGGCACCCCAAAAAGGAGCCAAGAAGGCTGCCAAGCGCAAAGCCAAACAACAGAAAAAGGAAATGAAAAATCGCAAGGGCTAACAGGAACGTGGAAAGGTGCTATTATAATATTGCCGACTTCGGTATAGAGCTTCAGTTTGCAGAATCGCCTTACAACGATAACCGTCTGATTCCCTCGTTCCGTGTGTTTGCTGTTAGCCAGCCATGCCGCACACAGCTTTTCCGGCTTACCATCGATGACAACATCCAACCGATTCCCAAGTCAAGGCGTGAGCGCATCAGAGTCTTCGACACAGGAAACGGAGACACCGTTGTTGACAGCGTTGACGATGGCGGCTATCAGTATATCATCCGCGACATCAACAATGCCGACTGCTGTCTGTTGCAGACCAACAAGGACTTCACCGACTGCCGTTGCGCCCTCAACGGGAATTTCAATATGCGAAGCTTCGGTCTGAACAACGCCCTCATGCTTGTTTTTGCCTTTGCTTCCTGTCGCCACGACACCATTCTCATCCACGCTTCGCTCGTCAGACAGAATGGTGTGGGATATCCTTTCATCGCCAAGAGCGGAACTGGCAAGAGCACGCACGTCAGCCTATGGCTTCGCCATCTGCCGGGGTGTGACCTGATGAACGACGACAATCCCATTGTCCGCATCGTTGACGGCAAGCCCTATATCTACGGGAGTCCCTGGAGCGGAAAGACACCTTGTTACAGGAACGTGAAAGCTCCCCTTGGTGCCGTCACTCGCATCGACCGCGCGCCAGCAAACTCCATTGAACGCCTGGCACCTGTCGAGGCGTTTGCCTCATTCCTGCCCTCCTGCTCATCCATGAAGTGGGACGAGACAATCTTCGACCATATCTGTCAGGTAGTGACAAAAGTGATTGAGACAACCCCCATCTACACATTGCATTGCCTTCCCGACGAAGCTGCCGCCCAACTTTGCAATGCCACCATCACGTCAACGCC
Organism: Prevotella sp.; assembly: GCA_017444365.1. Taxonomy (GTDB): domain Bacteria; phylum Bacteroidota; class Bacteroidia; order Bacteroidales; family Bacteroidaceae; genus Prevotella. The sequence continues at coordinate 1,222 of JAFSWU010000095.1, read as the reverse complement.
TTCAGCAACAACCGAATCATGAACAAGCATCTGACGAATCCATCATTAGAGAGGCGGGACATCCAGCTTAGCAATGCAGAGTTCTTGCCCGAGGTTGTGAAGCTGTTGGAAGAAGGACACACGGTCACGCTCCGTCTGAGGGGCTTCAGCATGCGGCCTTTTCTGGAAGACAACCGAGACAAGGCACTCATCAAGAAAGCCACAGCCATCCAGGTTGGTGATCCTGTCCTCGCTGAGATTGCTCCCAAGCGGTACGTGCTACATAGAATCATCCATATCGACGGCAATCAGGTGACACTGCTCGGTGACGGGAATCTAACACCCGAGCATTGCACGGTTCAGGATGTCAAAGGCAGTGTTGTCGGCTTCTACCGAAAGGGGCGTTCGCAAATAGAACTTGTCAGCGGACGGAAATGGCGAACCTACTCCTGGATATGGATGCGGCTCCGCCCCGTGAGACGGTATCTGCTGGCACTTTATAGAATCGTTCAATAGTCAAATAGTCAAATTTACATATGAAAGCAAAAAAAGGATTCAAATTACGCACGATATGTGGTGAGAGCATCATCGTGGCAGAAGGAAAAGAGAATATCGACTTCAGTAATATCATCAGTATGAACGAAAGTTCGTCTTACCTCTGGAGCAGCATCCAGCAAAAGGAATTCACAGCCAAAGACCTTGCTGCCCTGCTTGTCAAGGAATATGAGGTGGATGAAGCAACCGCACTCCAGGATGCCCAGACGTTGGCACAGCAATGGCTCAAAGCAGGCATTATCGAGGAATAATCAACAAAAATTTGGTTGTTTAAACTTTTTTTCATACTTTTGCGCCGTCAAAAAAACGAAAAAATGAAGAAAATCATGTTCATCGCACTCCTTGCTGCTACCTGTATCGCAGCGAGTGCTCAAGAGAAAAAAGTCATCGAGCTTCCCGCCTGGCTGCAAGACGTTAAACTGTCTGGCTACGGCATGGTACAATATCAGGCAGACGACAAGTATGAGGATTCCAAGAACTCCTTCAACCTGCGCCTGGTTCGTCTCGCCCTTGACGGACGTATCAAGAAGGACTGGTATTGGAAGATTCAGATGCAGGTGAATGGTACGACGAAGGAAGACAACACCGCCATCAGACTTGTTGATGCCTTTGCCGAATGGCAGAAATACAAGTTCTTCATGGTGAAGGGTGGACAGTTCAAGCGTCCGTTTACCTTTGAGAACCCCAT
>JAFSWU010000094.1 GCA_017444365.1 Prevotella sp. | reverse complement strand
CGTGGGCTATCGCGATGGAAAGTCGTTTGTGATGGCCGACATCCCAGGCATCATCGAGGGTGCCAGCGAGGGTAGGGGACTGGGACTTCGGTTCCTTCGCCACATCGAGCGCAACTCGCTCCTGCTCTTCATGGTACCTGGCGATACGGAAGACATCAAGCACGAATACGAAATCCTGCTCAACGAATTGCGCCAGTTTAATCCCGAGATGCTGGGAAAGCATCGCGTGCTGGCCATTACCAAATGCGACCTTCTCGACGAGGAACTCATCGAGATGCTCAAGGAGACACTTCCCGACGACCTGCCAGTGGTGTTCATCTCGTCCGTCACAGGCTTCGGCTTGGAAGAACTGAAGGACGTGCTTTGGCGCGAGCTGAACTCAGAGAGCAACAAGCTGGAGGTGATCACCTCTACCGACACCCTGATTCACCGCGACAAGGACATGAGCCGTTTCGCACAGGAACTGGCACAGGAAGGCGAAGACGAGGATATTGAGTTCATCGACCTGGAAGAGGATGACATCGACGACCTCGATGACTTCGACCTGGAAGAAGTGGACGAATGAAAACCCCAAGATGATAAGATTAAACCTATATTTATTACTCATATTGGCGAATTGTGTCTTTGCCACGTCAGCAACGGCACAGGTGAAGGAACTCTTTACGCCTGCTGAGATGCAGTCTATCAGCGTGGAAACACCAGGGCTGTTCAGCCGGAGCGAAGCGTTCAGCATCGATTTCACAGGAGTTCGCGACCATGAGTATTTCTTCCCCTTACCCGTTGGCAAGGCCGAGCTCGTCAACAACGCAAGTCTCATGATAACAACCTCCAAGGGAGATGCCGTGAAGGCCATGTTTGAGGGTGTGGTCCGTCTCTCCAAACATATCGCTCCCTTCGGAAATGTCATTGTTATTCGTCACGACAACGGACTGGAGACGGTCTATGGCAACAATGCGCAGAACCTGGTGAAGGTGGGCGACAAGGTGAAGGCGGGGCAGACCATCGCCATTGTCGGCGGCGAGGGCATGTGCGTCTATTGCGAGTTTGCCATCATGATCAACGGGTGCCGCATCAATCCTGCCACCCTCATTGAACCTCGAAGCCACCGTCTGCGTCGGCAGGTGGTGATAATCACCAAGATGGGAGAGCGCATCGGCGTGAAGACTACGCGCCCGGAGCGTTTGAAGTCCAGTATGGTGGAAGACCCGTTTAAGAATGCCGACACCTTCAAATGGGATCTGTCGCAGATGCAAGTCGTCGAGTGGGCTTATCCCCTGCCTGGCTGTAAGGTGATCAGTCCTTATGGCAATCGGCGAGGAAGACACGTCCATTCAGGAGTTGACCTGAAGACCAAGCCCAACGACAAGATCTATGCAGCCTTCGACGGTGAGGTCATCCAGTCGGGACCATACCACGGCTATGGCAATTGCATCAAGATCAAGCACGGCAACGGCCTGACCACGTTGTACAGTCATCAGTCGAAGAACCTGGTGAAAGTGGGACAGCGCGTGAAGGCAGGTGATGTCATCGGACTGACGGGCCGCACAGGTCGCGCCACAACGGAGCACCTGCATTTCGAAGTGTTCTTCCAAGGCCGCCGCTACAATCCCGCCATCCTCTTCGACCATGCCTCGCATAAGCTGCAGAATGCCACGCTCACCATCCACAAGAACGGCAGCGTCAACTCGAAAAAGAATTAGTGAAGCCACCTCCGGCACGGGCAAGAGGAATGAAAGATGAAAGCTTGTTTCAAAGTGCTGTTTTAAATAGGGTAAGATTTAAGTGCAAAAAACGATAAGTTTTAAAAACTTTTCGTATCTTTGCCCAAAAGATACAACGAAGATATGATTTCCACAGTAACAACCAAAACACAAGCAGACCAGAGTTACAAATCAATTGCCAAAGGTATGACAGCTCGAGAGAGAATAATGGCAAGTACAATGTCTGTTGACGAATATTTCGATGAACTGACTGAAAAGGTACGCGAAGACTATGCAAATCTATGAAGTCCGAATCAGTCATGGTGCTCGAGTAGATATGAGCGAATTACGCAAGTTCTTCAAGGAAATGATGACAGAGGAAGGCGCTATTCGCTATGCAAATAATATGCGTGAAGAAATCAAGATGCTGGCAATTTATGCTAACCTCTATGGCAAGTCAACATCTTCTACTTTACGACAGATTCATCCCGAAGCTCGCCGAATGGTATCGCATAACCGTCGCTGGATATATGTATTCCATATAGAAGAAACCTTTGTTGTTGTAGATCGTATTCTTCCTGCAAAAATGAACAAAGGTTAAAAACTTTAGCTATTGTCCAATCGTCCAATCGTCTAATCTTCCACTCATGTATTACAAATTTCTCTGTTCCCTCAGCCTGCTTCCCGCTCTGACAGCCGTGGGGAAAAGCGATGCCCAGCGTCCGAATGTCATCGTCATCGTGGCCGACGATTTGGGCTATGGCGACGTGAGTGCCTATGGCAGCACCACCATCCATACACCCCATATCGACCGTCTGGCCCAGCAGGGTGTTTGCTTCACCAATGGACACGCCACGAGCGCTACCTCCACCCCCAGCCGCTATGGACTGCTGACGGGGATGTATCCGTGGAAGAACAAGAATGCCCATATCCTGCCAGGCGATGCTCCGCTCCTCATTGGCGAAGACCAGTTCACCATGCCCAAGATGTTCCGGCATGCGGGCTATACCACCGCCGCCATTGGTAAGTGGCATCTCGGCATGGGACGCGGCACGATTGACTGGAACCGCCACATTGCGCCTGGTGCCCGTGAGGTGGGCTTCGACTACTCCTGTCTGCTCTCGGCAACGGTCGATCGCGTGCCTACGGTGTATGTGGAGAATGGCGACGTGCTGGGCCTCGATCCCAACGACCCCATCGAGGTGAGCTACAAGGCGAACTTTGAGGGAGAACCCACGGCACTGACCCATCCCGAACTGCTCACCCGTCAGAAGTGGTCGCATGGGCATAACAACACCGTCATCAATGGCATCGGCCGCATTGGATTCATGAGGGGAGGCAAGACGGCCATTTGGAGCGATGAGGACATGGCCGACTTCCTGTTGGGGAAGGTAACCTCGTTCATCGATACCATTGGCTCCCGTCCCTTCTTCCTCTACTATGGTCTGCATGAACCCCACGTTCCGCGAGTGCCCCATCCGCGCTTCGTCGGAGCTACGACCATGGGACCCCGTGGCGACGCGATTGTCGAGGCCGACTGGTGCGTGGGCGAGCTCATGCGCAAGTTGGAGGAGAAGAACCTGTTGGAGAACACCCTGATCATCTTTACCAGCGACAACGGACCCGTGTTGGACGACGGCTATCAGGATGGTGCAGTCGAACTGGTGGGCAACCACGACCAAAACGGAGGCTACCGTGGTGGCAAGTACAGCCTCTTTGAGGCAGGTACGCGTGTGCCCCTGTTCCTCTACTGGAAAGGGCATGTAAGGCCTCGGGTCTCCACCGCCCTGGTGTCGCAGCACGACCTCCTGGCATCGTTTGCCGCCCTCATTGGCGAGGAGGTGCCCAAGGGGTTGGACTCTGAGAATCATATCCAGACTTTCTTGGGCAGGAAGAAATCAGGACGCAGCGGTATGGTCATCGAAGCTATGGGCATGCTCGCATGGCGTAGCGGGGAGTATGCCCTGTTGCCTCCCTACAAGGGTGCCAAGCGTAATACTACGGGCAACGAGGTGGGGCGTGTAGATGAGCTCTCGCTCTATCATCTCTCTTCCGACCAGCACCAGGAAGTGAACATCGCCCGGCAGAAGCCTTCTCTCCTCCGCCGTTTGCAGGAAGACTTCAACAAAGCTACCCAAGGCTACCGGAAGTAACACATATATCTGTCATCTGTCACCCAACATGCCTGAAACATCGATGGATAAAGGGTTTGTGACAGGTGACAGATGGGTGACAGAGTGAGGGATTTTTCGCATATTCGTGCAATTCGGATGAATTTTGGCCATTTTTTTTCGAACACGAATGGCACGAATCTAACAAATCTTTATGGAACACTCGTAATAACATAAAGACGGTGAAGAGTGCAATCGTCCAATTGTGAAATGGTGCAGTCCCATAGGGACAACGAGTCCGAAGGCCATTGGGACGAGTTGTCCGACGGTCTCGGACACTTCGTCCCAATGGCCTGGAAACTCTGTACGGATGAGCCGGACACTCTGTCCCGCTAACCTGTATAACCCGTCCGCCCTTGCCTTTCGCCTTTAGTGCTTATGTCGGTTGGCCCGCTGCTCTCGGTACTTCGCCTTTTGTCGGGCGGAGCCAGAGCCGTGGGCACCGGTGATGTAGGCCTTTTTCTTGGCTTTGGTCTTCACCTTGTTATCGTCTTTCTTCTTGGCACCGCCTCTGCCGAAGCTGATGCCATTCTCGAGTATGCTTTCAAAATCCTCCATCTTTTTAATGTTTAATGCATAATGCTTAATGCATAATGCATAATGCTTAATGCTTAATGCATAATTAATGCTTAATCATAGTTTTCTTGCCTTTATTGAGGTTTTCTTGAGTAGTCTTGACAATTGATGTTATTAGTGATGAAAGAGTCTGACACCGGTGAACGCCATGGCGATGCCATACTTGTCGCACGTCATGATGACATGGTCGTCGCGCACGCTGCCGCCGGCCTGTGCGATATACTCCACACCGCTCT
>JAFSWU010000093.1 GCA_017444365.1 Prevotella sp. | reverse complement strand
GGACCATCACCGTGGAGAAAGCCTATAGCTTCGACCCCACCGCCAACCTCTCAGAGACTGCCGCCAAACACATTCTCGGCGTACAGGGAAACGTGTGGGGCGAGTTCATACCCTACTCCAATCTGGCCGAATACCAGAGTCTGCCACGAATGGCCGCCCTTGCGGAAGTGCAGTGGACCAGCGGACAGGAGAAAAACTTCCAAGCCTTCCTGCCACGGCTGACGCGCCTCACCTCACTCTACGACCTGCACCACTATATCTACGCCAAACATCTCTGGAACAGTAAATAGTAAAAAAACGAAAAAAATATCAATTATCAATTGTCAATTATCATTTTTTTATTATCTTTGCACCCCGTATCAAAAACTGTATACGCAAACTCCGGGGTTGACTGGATTTGACAGCGGGCAGGAATGGTACGTAAGCACGCGGAGGCTCGTTGGCTACCTCCTAAAACAGAGTGAACAAAAAAATAATTGGCGAAAACAACTACGCTCTCGCTGCTTGATCGAAGCACAGTAGATCTTTAGCTTAATTCCCCTGCAAGGCGGGGGAACGAGACATCGCTCAAGGGTCGTTGTTCCGAGACTTACTTGATGAAGCGGTGCAGCAACAATCGGGAATAGCCTGCGGAATGCCTCGCGCCGCAAGTGAAAATTTTTGAGGATAAGGCACGGGATAGGTGGTCCAGGTCTTGCCCGCGCACGAAAACGAAGTCTGGAATAAGCGTGTAGAAAGCGTATGGTTTCCCCGTTTGGACGCGGGTTCGACTCCCGCCAGCTCCACCCCCTCCCCTCCCCCTAAGCACTAAAACGTGGCACGCCATGTCCCTACATGCTTAGGGGGGTGTTTTATCGAAATACATCATTCATGTTTTTCCAGCCCTCTGTACTTCCCTGAATATACTGATATTCACCGTTGTTGTTGCAGTACCACATAGCATTGGCCTCGATAACAATACCACCCTCGTAGCGTATGCCCTCGCGGTCGTAACCGTTCAGAATCTTCAGATGCCGCTGCAGCTCCTCGGCCTTGTTCTTAGTTTCTGTCGAGGATGCAGTCTGCCCTCCTTTAGTGTCCCAGATGCCGATGGTGCCGTCTTTCTTCTTGTATATCCAGTCGGGGTAAAACAGTTCCTTCTTCTGAGTCGTTTCGTTGAAATATCGAATTGACAGCCAGTCTTTTCCACTGTCACCATTCTTCATCCACCACTCAATACTCTCTTGTCTATCAAGGTATTTGGCAAACTTCATTTCGTTGGTGCGCCCGTCGTAGTTTTTACCGATATAGAAAGGCTTGAACAGACAACGCTCCATTTCCAAAGACTCGAATTCATCACTATATGCATAGACCTTCTGAATCTTGAAAGTGGTTGTTTCTTGTCGCTCTGCCTCCTCCCTGCGTTTCCTGACGTATTCTTCACGCTGTGGATAGTGCCGTTTCAGCGTTTCTGTCACCAATCTGCGGAAGATGCTACTATCACCCTTGTTCAGAACATCAGCCAAGAAGATGCGATAGCGGGCATCGTCATCCTCTTCACGGAAGGCGTAGGCCCTGAACCAGAGTCGCAGGGCGCTCTTCAACGTGCCAAACGAGCGGGCGATGTTGGCTATTTTGGCATCGGCATCCGTCTGTCCTTTCAGCAGGTCAACGCATATCTTTGAAAAGAGTTTCTGCACATCGTGGCGGCTCACCTCACGGCTCATGTCATTGCCGTTGAAGTGGAAACTGATTTGGTCGAGGTCTTCAAACTTGGCATTGACAACTATCTGCTGTTCCAGATGTGGGACAATCTGTAAATTCTTCTTGCGGAGTTTGTCTTTCACCGTATCGAACATTTCTTCAGCCGTGATGCCGAAATAGTCGTTGAACGTGGAGACCAGACACTGCTGGAATTCCCAGCTACGTCCCAAGTCGCCATAGTCCACACGCGACATATACTCCGACTGCAACAGTTCGTCGATGATGATTTCACACCCCAGACGGTTTTCGGCCACATTCACTTTTGGCTTGTTGCCGGGTTCCTTGTAGTCGCCTTCGAGTACCGCCTTGCGCGAATAGTTGGTATAGATGTAGCCCGTCTGGAACACCTCTGACCCTTGCATCCCTCTGACAGGAATACGGACGATGCGCCCGATGGTTTGTGTCTGGAAGGTCTCCGACTGTATGTCGCGGAGCATCACCAGCACCTGTGCCCTCGGACAGTCCCAGCCCGTGCCAGCGGCCATCTTGAAGAGCAGGTAGTCGTAGGGACTGTCATTGTTTTCCAATCCTGTTGGTTTTTTCTCGTTAGTAAACCATTTGGCTATTCTCGAAGGCTCCACGCCATGGCTGGTTAGGTAGTCGGTCACCACCTCTTCCTTTGTCTGGTCGCTGGTGTCCACACTGCTGTTGTTGGGCAACTGGATAATGACCAGCGGATTCACATTCATTTCAAATCTCTTGATTTCAGCCACCAACTGTGCCCTGCGCTCCATGGCCAGGTCGAGCAACAGTTCGTCCAAGTCTTCATTCCCACGGTTCTTGATGTCCTCCTCTGTCTGGCAAATCAGTTCCCGCTTGATCATGCCCGCATCAATCACGTCCTGCCGCTTCACCTCGACAAAACCGGCCCTGTGGTTTTGTACATCAGAGTAAGACGGTTCGCTTTCAGGAGTAGCCGATACTTTCAGGATAATCTTTGGATTGATCGGGTCAATAACATCACGCACAGCGGCACTGGTTACGTTCTTGTGGCTCTCGTCGATTATCATCACAAACTCACGTCCTTCTGCATGGGTCAATTCAACAACATCCTCAAAGTAGAAGCCCTGCTCCTTTTCGTTCCTATCGTCATCAGGACGGCGAAGCACTCGGTTCTCAGCGCTTCGGCTTACTAATTTCTGCCAGTTTATAAACAGAATGTCACGTTCACGCAAAGCCCCTTGCTGGAAATCCTGAATGGTAAGCAAACGACCTGGTAACGACGTAGGGAAGTAATCCATAAACTTGTCTCGACTCTGCATGGCCAGGTCATCTGAGAATGTTATCCACACGAAAGCCACATCCTGCACCCAGTCGGGCTGCTTGGTCAGTTCGCAGATGAACTTCTCCGTCATATAGGTCTTGCCGCTTCCCGTCGGAGCTTTCAGCGTGATGGGTATCTGATGCTGTGGTTGTTTCCAGCATTCTTTGAACTGAGTAAGCAACTGCTCTACAGCCTGCTCCTGAAATTCTATCCTTTCCATATCAATAATTGGTTATGCGTTCAACGATTTGTAAATGTCAAGTATGGGCTGCGGGATACTCTTCACCGTCACATCTCTTTCATACTCAAACTCAGTGGCAAACTCTGTTCCATCTGACCAACAGAATACATAGACACTCTTCTGCCGCCCTTTGAGACCTACTACTTTCTTGCGGAACTCCTCAAAGCACGAATAGTCCTCCTGAAAATAGATGCACGTCCAACGGTTTCTTTCGTCGGTAAACATCTGATAATAGTCTGTCGTTTCCGTCTCGTAGAGCGT
>JAFSWU010000092.1 GCA_017444365.1 Prevotella sp. | reverse complement strand
ATGGCGGTGTCGTCGGTGGGCAGATAGAAGTCGGCGTTGATCTCGCATATCTGGTCGTCAATCGTGGGTGTGGGGTCGGCGGTACCTGCCAGTGAGAAGAAGGCGTGGTGCGTCAGGTTGACAATGGTCTTCTTGTTGGTCGTGGCCAGATACTCAATCACCAGCTCGTTCAGGTCGGTGAACGTAAACTCTACGGTGACGTCCAACTCGCCGGTGAAGCCTTCTTCACCATAGCTGGAGATACGGTGCAGTGCCAGCGAACGGGGACCCATCTGACGGGCGTCCCAGACTTTGGCGTTGAAGCCCACGGCTCCACCGTGCAGGTGGTTGGGGCCATTGTTGATGAACAGCTGGTACTCCTTGCCGTTCAGTGTGAACTGTCCCTTGCAGATTCGGTTGCCCCAGCGGCCGATGAGGGTCGAGAGGTAAGGCTCATTGCCGCTCGTAAGTTGCTGAATATTAGCATGTCCCTGAATCACATTGCCTACTTTTCCATCCTTGTCGGGAACCATAATTGCACATATAGCACCACCGTAGTTGGAGATAGCAACTTCGTAGCCCTTACGGTTCTTTAGAATGTAAAGGTCGGTTTTCTTACCATTGATAGTGGTCTGGAAGTCCTCACGCTTCAGACCACATAAATTCGCATTTTCTGTTGTGTTTGCCATAACTGTTTGTTTTAAGTTAATGATATTTGCCTACAAAGTAACAAAAAATAAACCAAACAAACGAATGAAACGCCGTTAAAAACGCTTACGAGAGTGTTAAAAACACCTAATCCCTTGTTTTTAGGAATTCTGCCACCACATAATTGCTGCCCCCGACGAAGATAAAGTCGTTGTTTTCGGCTGCTCTTATGGCTGTGTGGTAGGCTTCCTTCACCGTGGCGTAGCACTCGCCTGCCAGTCCGAATTGTTGTCCGAATATCTGGAGCGACTGTTCCGGCAAGGCCCTGCTCGTGCCTGGCTTTGTGAAGTAATAGATGGCGTTCTTCGGCATCAGCGACATGATGCCGTACACATCCTTGTCGCTGACCAGTCCGAAGACGATGTGCAGCTGTCCGCCTTCGAGTGCGTTGAGCTGCTTGCTGAGATATTCCCAGGCAGCGGGGTTATGGCCGATATCGCAGATGACGGTGGGTGATGTTCTCATCGTCTGCCAGCGTCCTTTCAGTCCGGTCATCTCGGTGACGTGCAGGAAAGCGTCTTTCACTTCCTTTTGGATGATAATCCAGGTTTGCTGGGCTGTGGGCTCGCAGAGATACCCCATTTTGGCTAAAGCTTTGGCGGCGCATAATATGGTACGCGTGTTCCTTATTTGATATGTACCGCACAGTTGACCTTTGAACTCGCCTAGATGTGCCGTTTTGTAGTAGATGCCGCTGCCGTCGCTCATCTGTTCGGCGGAAATGACCTCGTCATCCTCTTCGGCGTAGGTGACGGGTGAGTGGTTCTCCTGTGCCAGTGCCTCGAAGATTGGGCGTGTTTCTGGCAGGGTCTCGCCGATGACCACAGGTATGCCGTTCTTGATGATTCCTGCTTTCTCCATTGCAATCTGCTCAACGGATGCGCCGAGAATCTGTGTGTGGTCCAGACCGACATTGGTGATGACCGAAAGAATGGGCGTGATGATATTGGTGCTGTCAAGACGGCCGCCTAAGCCTACCTCAATAACGGCAATGTCAACGTCGCTGTCGCTGAAGTACTTGAAGGCCATCGCGGTGGCTATCTCGAAGAATGTGTTGCTGAGTGACTCGAAAAAGTTCTTTCCTTCTTCCACGAACTCCTTGACGTATTCCTCGCTCACGGGCTGTCCGTTCACCCGGATGCGTTCGTTGAAGTTGACCAGAT